>DAOWBD010000120.1 GCA_030634235.1 Candidatus Omnitrophota bacterium
GACATGTCTTTTGCTCCCGTCAGGGCCATGTGCAAAGTTCTCGGAATCGGTGTTGCTGTCAATGTCAGAACATCGGCGAGCAGCCGGAAGTGTTTTAACCGTTCCTTCGATTTGACGCCGAAGCGCTGTTCCTCGTCGATAATGATCAATCCAAGATCCTTAAAGGCGATATCTTTGGACAGTAGCCGGTGAGTTCCGATCACGATGTCAACTTTCCCTTCGGTCAATTCTTTAATGATCTGTGTTTGCTCGTGTTTCGTTCGCAAGCGGCTGAGCATCGCGACGTTCACTGGGAATTTCTTCAGGCGCATGGAAAAATTGTAATAATGCTGTTCCGCCAGAAGTGTCGTTGGCACTAAGATCGCGGCCTGCTTGTTATCCATCACGGCTTTAAAGGCGGCGCGCATGGCGACTTCTGTCTTGCCGTAACCGACGTCCCCGCATAAAAGGCGATCCATCGGCTGAAGGGATTCCATGTCCTTTTTGACATCAAGCGCGGCTTTCAGTTGGTCGGGGGTATCCTTAAAAGGGAACGAGCGTTCGAATTCACTTTGCCATTCAGAATCTTTCGAATAACTATTGCCCTTGAGGCTTGCCCGGACCGCTTGCGTGTGCAGGAGTTCGGCGGCGGTCTGCTGCAGGCGTTTTTGGATCTTTCGACGGATGCGGTTCCATTCTTTGCTGCCGAGTTTATAAAGCCGCGGCGGCCGCTTTTGAAAACTTACGTATTTCTGGACGAGACGGATGTCATGGGTCGGGACAAATAATCGGTCTCCTCCCTGATATTCAATAGCCAAATGGGATTTGATTTTATCGGCGACGGGGATGTTCTTGATCCCGAGGAACCTTCCGATGCCGTGCTGGTTGTGGACAACGTAATCCCCTTTTTGGATCTCAATGAAATGATTGAGCGGGATATCCGTGCTGAAGACATCCTTTGCATGTGACTTTTTATTTGGCAGGATGATGATGATCTTATGCTGCCAGATCGACTTACCAGTTTTGATGTTCATGCTGGCGATCGCGCGAATTGTTTCATCATCGAAATCAATGCGAACGGGACCGTCAAATCCGATCGGGTAGACATCAAGGATGCCTCCCCTTTGGCTGAACTCCCCTTCTTGGGTGGATTTCTTGACTTTCTGATAGCGGAACGCTACGAGATTATTGAGGACACAATCGAGGTCGATCTTCTGTTCGACAAAAAGCTCTAAGGACTCAAACATTGCATGTGACGAAAATCATCTTTTTGGTTATAGGCTACTTCTTTTTTCTAGTGCTTACCATATTTTCCCATGCCAGAACAAGCGGGGACGCGATAAAAATGGTTGAGTATGTTCCGGCGATAAACCCGATGATCAGACACAGCGCGAATGTGTTGAGAACCTCTCCCCCACGGAGAAATAATGTAACCACGACCAACAATGTCGTGATCGTTGTGAGGATTGTTCGTCCGATGGTCTGGTTGATGCTCATGTTGATGATCTCGGCGAGGCTGTGCTTATGGCGTTTGGACATGTTCTCGCGGACACGGTTGTAAATAATGATCGTGTCATTAATGGAATAACCGGCGATCGTCAAGAGCGCGGTCACGACCAACAGATCGATCTGGCGGCCCATGAGAAGAATGACCCCGAGTGTTATGATAACATCATGCAAGAGCGCGATGACACCAGCGGCACCGAAATCAAAATGCTTGAACCGGAACCCGATATAGATCAGAATTCCGCCGAGCGCAAAAATGATCGCGAGAATGGCCGCTTTGCGCAATGCCTTTCCAACGACAGGGCCGACTTTCTCGATACGCAGGATCTCAAAAGGATTGTAGGAAAAGTTCTTTTTAAGGACGTTTGAGACCTGAGTACAGGTATCCTATGGCGTTCTGATGATTACATTTTCAGGATACTGGTCGAACTGCTGGATGACGGCGGTGTCTAAATCAATCTCTTTTAATGCGGCGCGCAGGTCATCGGTTGGAACTGGTTCTTTGAATCGGTACTCCTGGATCTGTCCACCGGCGAAATCGATGCCGTAAGCGTCGTCCTTCTTTTTCATGTAGGTGAAGATGCTTCCAACGACCAGAACCAATGAAAGGGCAAAGCAAAAGAACCGCTTTGAAACAAAGTCGATATTGGTGTTTGAAAAGAAACTCATCATTGGCAGTTTGCCCTTGAGGATTCTCAGGTCAATCAAGGCATTGAAGATCGTTCGGGTCACGAACAAGGCGGTGAATAAACTTGAGACAAGACCGATCGACAGGGTGACCGCGAATCCCTTAATGGGACCGGATCCGAACTGGAACAACATGAATGCAGCAATGAGTGTTGTAGAATTTGAATCGACGATTGCTTTTAAGGCCTTGTTAAAGCCATTGTTGACCGAGGCTTGCAGCGGCCGGCCGTTCTGGATCTCTTCGCGGATACGCTCGTTGATCAGCACGTTAGCGTCGACGGCCATTCCAAGGGTGAGGATGATACCGGCAATGCCCGGCAGGGTCAGAGTAAGTTGAGAGTCGGGCAGCATCGCGTTCAAGAAGCCCATGATCCCGAAGATCAATAAAAGATTAATAGCCAGGGCGATGTTGGAAATGATCCCTGCCTGCAAATAGTAGATAAACATGAACGCGAAAACCAAAATACCGCCGATGATTGTCGCGTTGATCCCGGCGGCGATCGAATCTTTTCCCAAAAGCGGTCCGATTGTTCGCTCCTCTTCGATGTGCATGGGAGCCGGCAAGGCACCGGAACGCAGGGCCAGTGCCAGGCTCGAGGCTTCATCGTATGAGAATTGTCCTGAGATCTGGGCATCGCCTTGGAGAATTGCCGTCTTGATATTCGGGGCGGAAAGCACGGTGTTATCCATGATGATGGCCAATCGTTCGCCGACATTTTCTTTTGTGATCTTGGCGAAAGTCTTTGTCCCGACACCGTTGAGCTTCAACTTGATGTACGGTTGGCCGAAAGCTTGGGAATCAAAGTCGACAAGGGCGTCAGCGACGGTTTCGCCGTCGAGGGCGACTTTATCTTCGAGCAGAACGGGCTCATTATCGTTATCGGAGATATATTTGAGGATATACCCTTCCGGCACGTTTCCTTTCAGCGCGTCTTCAAGGTCCTTTGGATTGCTGTTAACGAGACGGAATTCAAGCTTGGCGACGGTCCCGATCATTTTCATCGCTGCGTTACGGTCGGTAATACCGGGGAGCTGAACAAGGATCTGGTTTTCGCCCTGTCTTTGAATGACGGGTTCGGATGCGCCGATCTTATCAATGCGGTTACGCAGGATTTCAATGGCTCGTTCAACGGCATCTTTTTTTTCATCAGCGGTGAGTTCTTCCGTATCGACTTTAAGGACCAGATGCATCCCGCCTTTGAGGTCGAGGCCGAGGTTGACATGCTTCTCAACCGGGAAGGTAAAAAATAAAGAGGCTAAGATGACACCAAGGATGACAAAAACTCTGTTTCGAATACTCTTGCTCATGTATACAGCTCCTCATGTATGCATTTGATTGAAATTATGGCTTATGCTTGATTCTTTGAATTGACAACAGTTGCGATGGCTTCCTTGTCAAATTCGATTTTCACATTATCATCGACACGGATCATGACTGTTTTCTCTTTTGTAAGGACAACAGTTCCGTGGATCCCTCCGACGGTCACGACCTGATCGTTCTTCTTAAGGGTTTCCCTCATCTTCAGCTTTTCCTTCTGCTCTTTTTTTTGCGGACGAAAAACCAGCATGTAGAAGATC
>DAOWBD010000006.1 GCA_030634235.1 Candidatus Omnitrophota bacterium
AGGCTGTTTTATCGCATCCTGATGAAGTAAGGGATGCGATCGCGTTCTTGTCGCAGGAAATGAACCGCCGCAATTGTAAGTTCGGTACCGAGATCCTCCCGACGTTCTTTAAACCCGTGTTCATGTCTCAGGAAGAGCGAAATTCTATATTCGAGATCATCGGACACGTCATGAGCATTCTTGATAAGGTCACTCGGCTTTATTTTTCCCATTCGGAGTTGAAGGAGGTCTTTTACATTGACAAGCAGGCTGAAGAGGTTGTTGCCTTCGATCATGGGTATACGAAGAATGTTGTGATCTCGCGTCCCGATTCTTTTTTGGTCAAGGAGAGACTGCGGTTCGTCGAGTTTAACTGTGATTCGCCCGCCGGTTGTGGTTTGTGCGACACCACCGAGGAGATCCTTATGGAGACGTTTATCTTTAAGGAATTAGGCGGTCGGTATAAGTTCCATCCCCAAAAACGTTCGGGCTATCTTCTGGCCGCGCTTCTCGAAGCCTATAAGGAATTCAGCGGGGAAAAAGAAAAGCCGAATATTGCGATCGTTGACTGGGAGGGTGTCAGGACCACCAATGAATTTCAGATCCTGCAGGCGCTCTTTAAGAAAAAAGGGTATGAGACCATTATCGCCGATCCGCGGCAGCTGAAGATCGTCGACGGGCGGCTGGAACATAAAGGGTTTCCCATTGATCTAGTGTACCGCAGGGTTATTTTCAAGGAATTAATGGAAAAGCTTGATGAAGTGGAAGATTTTATCCGGGCAAGCCGGGAAGGAAAGGTTTGTGTGGTTAATCCGCTGCGCTCGCGGCTAGCGTCCAACAAGTCGACGCTGGCGATCATGACGAACCAAAAAGATTTTAAACATCTTTTTACGGAAGAAGAGAACCGGATCATCAAGAAGCATATTCCCTGGACGAGGCGGGTCATAGATATGCAGACCTATTATGACGGGAATTCGGTTTTCTTAAAGAAACATATTCTTTCTCACAAAGATCATCTGGTGCTAAAGCCCGGTGACAGTTATGGAGGGAAAAATGTCATGATCGGCCGCGAAACGGATGAAGCGACGTGGACGAATTTAGTGGGGAAAATTCTAAAGAACAAAGAGGACTGGGTTGTCCAGCGGTACGTCGATATATCGGAGATGACGGTCCCTATAATGAATGGCAATGGTATTAAAATGGCGAGTAAGAAGTATAATATCAATCCTTTTGTCTTTGCCCACCGTTATGCCGGCAGTGTGGCGCGATTATCGGACCAAAGCGTCATCAATGTCAGCGCCGGCGGCGGGCTTGTTCCCGTTATTAATTACGACACACTTTAAGAAGCAGGAAGAGCAGATGATTATCGATATACACAATCATTTAGGGTTAAGCCAGGATGGCGGTTGTAGCAAGCTTGAGGATATTATCGAGAATATGGCGAACTATAAGATCAGTAAGATCGCTTTGTTTGCTGTCGATGAGGAAGGATACGAGCCGACCTATAGAAAGCAGAACGACAAGGTTCTCGCGGCGCGCGATCAATATCCGGAGAAGATCATTGCTTTTGCCCGTATTGTTCCGTCGGCAGGGCGCATAGCGGTTCAGGAATTCAAGCGTTGCTGCAAACGGGGGGCGAAGGGCCTTAAGATGAAGATGTCCTATGGCCTTGACCCGAAAGATGCAAAATGCATCCTGGAATTGATCGCGGAACGCAATGATTTTCCTGTGATCGTTCACACGGCGCATGACGAGCATTCCCAGCCGCTGGTCTGGAAACCTATTATCGCACGTTATCCCAGGATCAATTTTATTCTGGCTCACGGCGGGAAGGACCGTTACCTTCAATGCAACGAGCTGGCGGCGAAGTATCCGAATGTCTATATCGATACGTCCACGCTTTCGTATAACCGGACTCGGCATACCTATGCTCATGTCGGTGCGGCAAAGATCCTTTTTGCATCGGACTATCCTTATTCGCATCCCGCGATTGAACTGAAAAAGATACAGCTTTTGGTCAAGAGTAAACGGGACTTGGGCCTGATTCTTTACAAAAATGCTTCCCGTTTATTAGGATTGTAATTCAGGGATTTTTAACATCTATCTTTCGGAGGAGATCATGGCTGATCAGGGCAAAGAGAGGCGAAAATTTAAACGTTATGGTACGGACGTGGAGATTTATTTTGATTTTATCTATGATCTTGAAACGAAAGTCAAGTTCGAGCTCATTGATCAAACAGGAGAAAATTCCTTATCCGATAAATATTTGGCTGTCAGCCGCAATATCAGCGTCGGAGGTTTGTGCTTTGTATCTTCAGAGAGAGTAAGGCAGGGAGACCTGCTTCATTTAGAGGTTTACCTGCCGGGAGCTAAAGAACCTATTGATATGAAAGGCCGGGTTGAATGGTGCAAGCCGGTTTCCCCGTCCTATGAAGAACGTCTATTAGAAGAAGTAGAAGGCCATCGGGTTTTTGAGGTCGGCGTGAGGTTGATGCTTGTTAATGAGGAGTCCGTGGATGAGTCGATCCATCATGATGCGGCCTATGATGTTGACTGGAGCATTGTTCTGGAATCGGTTTTCGGGAATTTCAGAGCGCTGATGGAAGGGAAGTATAAACCACAGGCTAAAAAAGAGAATGACTAAAACTTATGGAAACTACTTTTCAAAAAGATATTGAATTTAACGATCAATTCGCCAAAGCGTATGATCTGCTTGAGAACGGAAGTTGGAATCTTTTTATCACGGGAAAAGCCGGTACGGGGAAATCGACGCTCCTGCAGTATTTTCGTGATCATACGACCAAAAGTGTCGCTGTTCTTGCTCCGACCGGCGTTGCGGCAGTTAATATCAAGGGCCAGACCATTCACTCGTTCTTCCGATTCAAGCCGGACATCACTCCCGAAGGGGTTCGCGCAATCAAGGTCCGCAGGACCCAAAAGGAGCTCTACAGAAAGATCGACACGATTATTATCGACGAGATCTCGATGGTGCGCGCCGACTTGCTTGACTGTGTCGATGTCTTCTTAAGGTTGCACGGCCGTGACCGGACGGTGGCTTTCGGCGGTGTTCAAATGGTCTTTATCGGCGACCTTTACCAGCTTTCACCGGTTGTAACACGGGCGGAGCGCGGTATTTTTAAAGATGTCTATCCGAGCCCTTACTTTTTTGATTCAAAAGTTTACAGGGAAATGAATGATGCGAACCAGCATCCGCGGAAAGTAGAATTTGTGGAACTTAAGAAGATCTATCGTCAGAAGGAAGAGGATTTTATCAAGCTTTTGGGGACGATTCGCAACCGGACGGCAACGCCGGAACATTTAAAAGCACTAAATGAACGCTACATTCCGCATTTTCAACCGCAGAAAGATGATTTCTATGTGTATCTGACGACGACCAACGCGATGGCCGACCGGATCAATCAGGAGAGGCTTGATGAGCTGGAAGGCAGGTCCTATTATTATGAAGGAACATTGGCCGGCGAGTTCGGCGCGAGGAATCTTCCGACGCATGAAGTGCTTGAATTGAAGATTGGGGCCCAGATCATGCTTTTAAACAATGATCCCGGCGGGCGCTGGATCAACGGCAGCATCGGGAAGATCGTCGAGATCCTTGATGAGGGAAAGGTCGTTACGATCGAGCTTTCGGAAGGCGGGATTGTCGACGTGACGCCGTTTGAGTGGGAGATGTTCCGTTTCTTTTTTAACGAAGATACAGAGTTGCTTGAGTCCGAATCGGTGGGCTCTTTTACACAGCATCCTTTGAAACTCGCGTGGGCGGTCACGATCCACAAAAGCCAGGGGAAGACATTTGAGAAAGCGATTGTCGACGTCGGTACGGGCACCTTCGCGCACGGGCAGGCTTACGTGGCTTTAAGCCGGTGCGTCAGTTTTGACGGGCTCGTTTTGAAGAAGCCCATTCTTCGGCGGCATATTCTTTTGGATGACAGCGTGGTGCGCTTTATGTCATCACAGTTTTCGGTTGAGAATTAATACAAACTATAGAACGGAGTAATCCTATGTGCCATGCTATTTTACTTGTATCCTGTCCTGATCAAAAGGGGATCACGGCATCGATGACGAATTTCATCTATGAGAACAACGGGAATATTGTTCATGCCGACCAACATATCGACGAGCAGGGCAATACGTTCTTCATGCGCCTCGAATGGTCGCTCGACGGCTTTGATATCGGTAAAGAAGATATCGGCGATCGTTTTAAGGCTATTGCCAATAAGTTCCAGATGACCTGGGACTTGAGTTTCAGCGATCAGCAAGTGCGCATGGCGGTCTTTGTCTCCAGGCATCTTCATTGCCTGCAGGACCTGCTCTACCGTCAACAGGCCGGCCAGCTTTCCTGTGAGATCTCTTTGATCATCAGTAACCATTCCGATGCAAAACCGGTCGCGGATCATTTCGGTATTAAGTTCCTTGAGATCCCGATCACTGAAGACAATAAATCCGAGCAAGAAGAAAAAGAGATCAAAGTCCTTAATGAGGAAGGCATCGGCCTGATCGTTCTGGCGCGATACCATCAGATTTTTACACAAAACTTTGTTAGCACGTTTCATAATCGTATCATCAATATCCATCATTCGTTTTTGCCGGCTTTCGCCGGGGGGAATCCGTATCTTCAGGCTTATGAAAAGGGCGTGAAGATCATCGGTGCGACAAGCCATTATGTGACGGAGAAGCTCGACGACGGGCCTATCATCGAACAGGATACGGTACGGATCAGTCACCGGGATTCATTGGAGGACCTTGTGCGCAAAGGCGAGGACCTGGAAAGAGTGGTTTTAAGCCGTGCGGTTCGTCTGGCGTTACAGAAAAAAATACTGAGTTATAGTAACAAAACGGTTATTTTCGATTAAAGGAAATAATGATGTTCGAGAGAATGCAAGCTGTTGAGGAAGATATCACAGCGCTTGCGGTTGATGCGATCGTCAATGCGGCTAACATGTCTCTTTTAGGCGGTGGCGGTGTCGACGGGGCGATTCATAAGGCCGCGGGCCCGCAACTTTTGACGGAGTGCCGGACATTGCAGGGATGTGAAACCGGGGATGCCAAGATAACAAAAGGATATAACCTTCCGGCGAAATACGTGATCCATGCTGTTGGGCCTGTGTGGAGAGGCGGCAAGAACAACGAAAGGCAGAAGCTGGAAAGTTGTTATCGACGGTGTTTAGAGATTAGCTGTGAACATCAGGTTAAATCGATCGCGTTTCCATGTATCAGTACCGGGATCTATGGTTTTCCGAAGGAGCAAGCAGCTGAAATCGCATTGAAAACGGTTCGTGAATGCCTTGAAAAAATGCCGGAGATCGAAAGGGTTGTGTTTTGTTGTTTTTCCGGGGAGGATCGCACTAGATATCGAGCATTATTACGTGAATGAAGGCTTTAAGATGAGGTTAATGTTATGAACATAAAAGGTCATTCGTATTTGGTGTTGATGTTGACGGTTGTTTTCTTGTTTTGCGGGACTTTCGGATATGCTCAGATAAAAGCGGGTGAGGATCGGTCGGTGACGTCCATTTTAAGGAAGATGATTAGTGAATTTATTGAACAAGTGGAAGGACAAGTTAACAAGTTTAAAAGTGACCTACGGGATTGGAAAGCTCAGCGAGAACGAAAAAGCAAGGGTAGGAGCCAACCCGTCGTATCTGATCTAAAGCAAAAGCTCAGTGAATCAAGACAGCAATTGAATGAAAATATGCAGAAATTAAAAAGTGATTTCGATGGTTTAAGAACCCAGCAAAAACAAATGAAGGAACAAGCCGACCAGTCGAAACAAAAAATGCGTGAACAGAGCCAGAAATTTAAACAAGATCTAGCGGACATGAAGCGTCAGCAACAGGACGCGAAAGATCGCATGACTCAGATGCGGATGCGTCAACGCCAGCAGATGCCGTCATTTTAAAGTATGCACAGAAGTTAACAGTGATCCTTCCATGAACCAAGTCCTATGACAAAAGAATATTTACGCGTATCAGAATTAAACCAGCTTATCCAGGATGTGATCCATGCTGGATTTCCGCAGCCTTTGTGGATCTGCGGGGAGATTCAGGGGTTTAACCGCAACCGCAGCAAGAATCATATCTTTTTCGAGCTCGTCGAGAAAGATCCGGATTCCAAGAGTATCATCGCGAAGGTCGGCCTGGTCCTTTTTTCCGGAAGGAAGTCCGCCGTTGAGGATATCTTAAAACGGAGTGAGAACGCGTTCTCTCTCAAAGATGATATCGAGGTGAAGTTCGCCTGCGGCATCGATTTTTATCCGCCGCATGGGGCCCTTCGTCTTGTCGTCGAGAGCATTGACCCGACCTATACACTGGGAAAGCTTGCTCAGGAAAAGCAAAAACTGATCGCCTTGCTAAAGGAAAAAGGTGCTCTCGATAAGAATAAACAACTTGAATTGCCTTTAGTTCCGTTACGCGTCGGTCTTATTACGGCAGATGATTCGGCGGCTTATAATGATTTTTGTTCTGAGTTAAAACTCAGTGGGTTTGCTTTCGAACTTTATATGCACAATGCGCTGATGCAGGGGAAAATGGCGGAACGTGATGTCTGCAAGGCATTAGGAACATTGAGCAAGATTGAAGGATTAGATCTTATTGTGATAACGCGCGGGGGCGGGTCGATCGCTGACCTGAGTTGCTTTGATAGCCAGATGATCGCCGAGAAAATAGCCGATTGTCCGTTGCCGGTTCTAAGCGGGATCGGCCATGAGATCAATATTTCGATCACGGACATGGCGGCCCATACGTATGCAAAAACTCCGACGGCTATCGCGCAGTTCTTGGTGAACCGTGTTCAGGTTTTCTTGGACGAGTTGGAAGAAAAGATGGAGCAAATTGCCGAAGGGGCCCAGGAGAAGATCGAAGAAGAGCAGCAGAAGCTTAAAAGTTATGCGATCGGTTTGCAAAATAACACGAGAAGTTATTTGAAGGACCATAGCGAGCGAATCGTCCGTTTGCAGGAAATCATCAAGCAAAAATCCGCGCTGCTCTTGAAAGATCATTCAAGGTCTTTGGCCGACATCGAGAGCGATGTAAAAAGGTTGACGAACACGCATCTCAACAACAATCGTGTCAAGCTGGCCAGTTACGAGAGGATGATTGACAATTTTCATCCCAGCAATACAATAAAGCGCGGTTTCAGCATAACAAGGACGAAGGACGGAAGGGCCGTGAAGAATGTTTCTTCCGTTTGTCTTGCGGATGAGCTGGTTACTGAGGTTTCCGACGGGAGGATTACAAGTGAGGTCGGGCAGATCAAGAAAACATAGAGTAGAATAAACAGCAATGAAATTCCAAATAACAAATCCCAAATACCAAGCAAATCACAATTACCAAAATCCCAATGAACAAAACAGAAGTTTGGGTATTTGGTCATTGAGACTTGATATTTGTTTGTTATCTGGTGCTTGTAATTTGGAATTTAATTTAATTGCTTTTTAGTAACACTCGGTTCTATTATGAGGGGGAATGATGGCTGAAGTCAAATATAGTAAATCGATCAAAAAGCTTGAGGAGATCATTGAAAAGATCGAGAGCGAGGAAATTGATGTGGACGAACTTTCGGCAAATGTCAAAGAAGCCGTTTCTTTGATCAAGACATGCAAGAACAAGATCGAAAAGGCCGAGATGGAAGTCAAAAAGGTTGTCGACGGGTTTGAGAATTAAGAATAGGCCTGCCGGCGGAAGGGAAGGATCATGTTAGCGATATCAACATCCTGGATGGATGAAAATGTGGACATGGAACACTGGTTACGCCGGGTCAAGCAACTCGGATTTGATGCGGTTGAACTGAGCTATAAGATCACGGATAAACGGCTGAAAGAGCTGGAGCCTCTTTTGAGGAGCTTAGAGCTTCAGGTTTCCAGCATTCATAATTTCTGTCCTGTTCCTGATGACGGGCCTTCGGATCGGCATTTGTCCAATTATTACAGACTCTCTTCGGTCGACGAGCATGAGCGCCAGCAGGCGGTGAAGTGGACTAATATTGCCGTTGATACTGCCGAGCATGTTGGGGCCGGTGTTGTTGTGATCCATGCCGGAACATTGGATTTTGAGGACGAGCGGTCCCCGGGGCTGTTCCACTTATATTCCAACGGGCAAAAAGACACGGATGCCTTCCGTAAAGAAAGGGATCGCATCTTGCAATTGCGCGCGCAGAAAAAAAGACCGTATATTGCCGCTCTTGAGCAAAGCCTCAATGAGGTTGTGGTCTACAGTCAAAAAAGGAACATAAAGATCGGACTCGAGACGCGTTATTATCCGATTGAGATACCGAATTATGAAGAGATTGGTTATTTTCTGGATCTTTATGATAAAGATAAAATGGGCTATTGGCATGATGTCGGCCATGCCGAGATGAATGATCGGTTGGGGATCAGGCCGCATATTGATTTTTTAGAAACTTATAAAGATCGGTTGATTGGCGTGCATCTGCATGGGGTAAAGGGGAAGCGCGATCATTTGGCGCCGTTCGAAGGCGATATGGATCTCGATCAATACTTGCCTTATTTCGGGCCGGATATTTTAAAGGTTGTTGAGTCGAAGCCTTTTGCCGCGGCCGATTTCATTCAGGATGCCGTATACAGATTAAACAGTTTATGACCGAAAGGATCAGGATCTGAAATTTTCCCGATTATCTGGTCTTTTAAAATCCCTTGATCCCGGATTAACTCGACAATTTCCTGCCTTTCAAGGCGGGGAGGTTCATTGTCACACGGTAACCGACTCGCATGTTTCGCAAGAGGCGCGCCCGTCAAGACCGCTTCGAATCTTTAGCTGGGTGGGGATCGTTTTCTTGAGCGGCTTTAGTATTCTTTTTATCGTTTGGCGGTTTTTCCTGTCAAGTTAGGAAAGAAAGAAATCTGTTCTTGTTATTCTTTTCCAGGTTGGTATAATGCGTCTTAAATAGCGCCTGTAGCTCAGCTGGATAGAGCACTAGGCTTCGGACCTAGGTGTCGGGAGTTCGAATCTTCCCAGGCGCGCTTTTTTTCAATAAGATAGTCCAGCATGTTAACTCACGATCAGTTACAAAAAACCCCGCTTTATGACGAGCATCTTGCCCTGAAGGCCCGCATGGTTCCTTTCGGTGGATGGGAAATGCCGGTTCAATACGACGGCATCATCAAAGAACATGACCATACCCGGCAGATAGTTTCCATATTTGACATCTCGCACATGGGCGAATTTATCGTCGATGGGGATTGTGTTGAATGCGGACTCGACGCTATAGTGACCATGCCACTTGTCGATCTTCCCGTAGGATCATGCCGGTATGGCTGTATTCTCAACGAGCAAGGCGGGGTGATTGATGACCTGATCGTCTTTCGTATTGAAGAACGCAAGTGGTTTCTCGTCGTTAATGGCGCGACAACTCAAAAAGATAAAGCGCATTTTCAAAAGCATTTAAAAGAGGGTGCTGTTTTTAAGGATGTTTCGTTTCAAACAGGAAAAATTGACATTCAGGGTCCGTTGTCTTTCAATGTTTTAAGTTCTTTTGTTGCAGATGTCGGAAAATTAGATTATTATACCTGTGATTATTTCGATCTTTTAGGTGAACGTGTTTTGATCAGCCGGACGGGATACACCGGTGAGCTAGGCTACGAGATTTATTTCCCTTGGGAAAAAACAAAAGATCTGTGGCAGGAATTGATCGGGCATGATTCTGTTCAACCTGCCGGGCTCGGAGCGCGTGATATCTTAAGGATCGAAATGGGCTACAGCCTTTACGGTCATGAGCTGGAAGAAAACATTTCTCCGTTGGAGTCCGGGCTCAGCCGTTTCGTTTCTTTCGACAAAGATTTTATCGGCAAAGACGTTCTTTTAAAGCAAAAGAAAGAGGGCTTAACGAGGAGAATCGTCGGTATCAGTTCAGAGAATCGACGGGCGCCACGGCAGGGCCAAAGAATTTATTTAGGGTCCGGTGAGGAAATCGGCGTTGTGACCAGTGGGACATTTTCCCCGAGCTTGAACAAAGGTATCGGTTTTGGATTTGTCAAAACGCAACATGCAGATTCGGGTTCGCCGGTTATTTTCGGCGACAACAAGAGCAAGAACGCAGCGGTTATTTCATCCCGAGCTTTTTATAAAGACGGTTCGCTGCGGAATAAAACTGTTTGATTAATTTCTGATTTTAAGGTAAATATACGTCTATAAAGAGTAGGAGAAGAAAAATGGAAACTGTAGAACATTTATTGTATACAAAAGAACACGAGTGGATCAATATTGAAGACGGTGAAGCGACGGTCGGTATTTCGGACTATGCCCAGGAGTCTTTAGGGGATATTACGTTTATCGAGCTGCCGAGTGTTGGCGATGAAGTTGAACAGTTCGGGGAATTTGTTTCGGTCGAATCTGTTAAAGCGGCAAGCGATGTTTTTTCTCCGATGTCCGGCGAGGTGATCGCGGTCAACGAAGACCTCAACGAGAACCCCGGAATGATCAATAAATCCCCGTATGAGAAAGGATGGATCGCAAGGATCAAGTTGAGTGATTCCGAAGAACAGTCTAATCTCATGACGGCCGACGAATACAGTAAGTTTTTAGTCAGTGTAGGATAGGCAAGCCCCGTTTCGCGCGCATGTTCCCTCCTGAAACAAAAGCGCCATAGACATAAACTCGTGACACATCAATAAGCTGTGGTGCCGTTTTTGTAATGATGGAAAAAGTGAAGGATCCCTTTTTTGATTCCGTATATTTCCAATACAGAAAATGATGTCCATGATATGTTAAAGGTTATTGGAGTTTCCTCCATTGATGACCTTTTTAACGATATCAAGCCCCGCCATGCTCCCCGGTCATTTAACCTGCCCGAGGGGAAATCCGAGTTTGAAGTTGTCGAACACGTCAAGCGGCTCGCGTCGAAGAATGCGACGGACCTTATTCTGTTTATCGGCGGCGGGTACTATGACCATTATGTTCCGTCGGCTGTAACGTCGCTGGTTTCCCGGGGAGAGTTTTATACAGCGTATACGCCCTATCAGCCCGAATGCTCACAGGGGACATTGCAGGCCCTTTATGAATACCAAAGTGCGATTTGCGCCTTGACCGAAATGGAGGCGGCGAACGCGTCGCTCTATGACGGGGGGACCGCGCTTTATGAGGCGGTGATGATGGCGGCCCGGATCACTAAGCGGGATAAGGTCATCATGGACGGAGGGGTGAGCCCGATCTACCGGAAGATCATCCGGACGTATACCAGTAATCTCAATTATGAATTTCAGGAAACGCCGGTCGTTCACGGGCAAAGCAGCCGCGAAGAGATCGAGAAACTTTTAGATAAGGACACCGCGGCGGTCATATTGCAGAACCCGAATTTCTTCGGGACCATTGATGACCATTCGGATATCGTCGAGAAGGCCCATGCGCTCGGGATTTTGGTGATCGAAAGTGTTTACCCTGTTGCGCTGGGGATTCTCAAAACACCGGGGGCGATGGGCGCGGATATTGTTACGGGAGAAGGACAGAGCTTAGGGCTGCCGCTCAATTTTGGAGGGCCGTATCTCGGGTTTATGGCGACGAGAAAAAAATATATCCGGAAAATGCCGGGGCGTATCATCGGCCAAACGGTCGATGCGAACGGCAAGCGGTGTTTTGTCAATACCCTGCAGGCGCGCGAGCAGCATATCCGTCGTGAAAAAGCGACCTCGAACATTTGCACGAACGTGGCTTTATGCGCTTTGCAGTCTGTGATCTACATGTCTTTATTAGGGAAACACGGGTTCAAGGCATTGGCCCAACTGAATCTGGACAAGGCAGAGTTTGCCCGTCAGGAAATTGAGAAGATTGAGGGGGTGGAGGTCAAAAGAAGCTCTCCGACTTTCAATGAGTTCACTGTGTGCTTGCCGATCGATGCTTCGGTGGTGGTCGAGGCGATGATCGATAAGGGCTTTGCCGCCGGGTTCCCGTTAGGACGGTATTATAAAGGCATGGAGAACTACATGATCGTCGCTGTCACGGAAAAACGGACAAAGAAAGAGATCAGTGATTACGCACGTGCGTTAAGGGAAGTGTTAGCAGGGGCGTATTGCAATACGCCCGTACAGGATGTTTGATAATGAAATTAATATTTGAAAAAAGCGTTGAGGGACGGCAGGGATTTCGGAACCCAAGGTCTGATGTCGGCCTTGAGGGTGAGATTCCCTTAAAATACCGACGGGAGAAGGATTGTCCTTTGCCTGAGGTGTCCGAGCTGGATGTGGTGCGTCATTTCACCTCGCTTTCACAAAGGAATTTCTCCGTCGATACCCACTTTTATCCGCTCGGTTCCTGCACGATGAAGTATAATCCCAAATTCACCGAGACCATCGCGGCGATTGAAGGTTTTTCGAATTTGCATCCGCTGTTGCCGCAGCTCAATCACGGGGAGAAACTGGTCCAAGGCGCATTGGAAGTGCTCTACGATATGGAACGTCTGTTGTGTGAGATAACAGGAATGGACCGTTTTACAATGCAGCCGCTTGCTGGAGCTCATGGGGAATTGACCGGTGTGATGATGATGGCTGCTTATCATAAGGCTAAGGGGAATAAAAAGAAATATATCATTGTTCCTGACTCGGCGCACGGAACAAATCCTGCGACGGCCGCGATTGCCGGTTATGAGATCGTTTCGGTCAATTCGGATGAGAACGGCGTCATGGATTTAGAAGAGCTGAAAGAAAAGATTACCGATGAAACAGCCGGGCTGATGGTCACGAGCCCGAACACATTAGGCATTTTCAATTCGGATGTCGACAAGATTGCTGAGATGGTCCATGCGGTCGACGGGATCATGTACTATGACGGGGCGAACCTCAACGCGATCTTAGGCCGCTGCCGTCCCGGCGACATCGGCTTTGATGTCATGCATATCAATTTACATAAAACATTTTCAACGCCTCACGGCGGAGGCGGACCGGGATCCGGGCCCGTTGGAGTTAACGAAAAACTAATTCCGTATTTGCCGATCTCGATGGTCGACCGCCGCGACGACGGGATGTACTATTTGAACTATGATTATCCCGGGTCCATCGGATACTTAGCTTCGTTCTACGGGAATTTCTCGATCATCCTGCGCGCCTATGCGTATATCATAATGGCCGGGGGTGAAGGGCTTAAAGAAGTGAGCAATCATGCCGTGTTAAACGCGAACTACATCAAGGAGCGTCTTAAAGAGCGTTTTCATTTGGCGTATGATCGTATTTGCATGCATGAATCTGTTTTTTCTGCTTCAAAGCAGACTGAGCGAGGTGTTCACGCGATCGATATCGCCAAATTCTTGATCGACCAGAATATACATCCTCCGACTGTATATTTTCCTCTTTCTGTCAAGGAGTCGATCATGATCGAGCCGACGGAAACTGAATCGAAGCAGACGATGGATCAATTTATCGACGCTATGTTTAAAGCTGATGAGCTCAGCCAACAGCAACCGGAATCATTTCATGATCTCCCAAAGACGACTCCTGTCACCCGTCCTGATGAAGTCAAAGCCGCACGCGACATTAATACAAACTATTTCCAGAACACATAAAACATGCTTTTAAAAGATATTTCTTTTCAAACGCCTCAAGAGAATATTTTATATGATGAAGTGTTGCTGCATTTAGCCGAGAAGGGAAGGCAGGATCAAGTTTTACGTTTTTGGGAATCGCCTGAACTGTTTGTGTGTTTAGGAAGGATCTGTAAAGAGGACGAAGACCTTAAGAGGGGTGCGGTCGCCGATGACCATATTTCCGTTTTACGACGGTGTACCGGTGGAGGAACCGTGCTCCAGGGAAAGGGGTGCTTGAATTATTCCCTGATCCTGTCGAAAGAACGTGATCCTCAGATTGCTGATTTGCGCAAGAGTTATCAAGTTATTTTGAGCAAAGCGGTTGATGCCTTAAGGCGGCTTAAGGTTGAGGCTTCTTTTTATCCAATTTCGGATATTGCGCTGGCCGACGGTCAAAAAAAGATATCCGGCAACGCCCAGAAACGCTGCAAGAAATTCATCCTTCATCACGGGACAATCCTTTATGATTTTGATCTTGGAGCGATCGATCGGTATTTGAGAGTACCGAAAGATGTTCCCGAATACCGCCTGGGGCGTCCGCACTTAGATTTTGTTGCGAATGTATCCCTTTCTGCAGTGGACATTAAAAGCTCACTTAAAGATATTTTCGGGGTTGACCGCAAAAAAGATGCTCTGGACGGGGAAGAGAGAGCATGTCTGCAGTCGTTCCTCAATAGAGATAAAAATCCTTCTCTTGCAAGGGTTTGCGGAATTCGGAAATTTTCGCCCCAATCAGAAAATCCATTCGGGATATCCCGAACAAATCAGCTTTAGTAGAGGAAATAGCAATGTGTTTTGGGCTGAAAAACAAGGATTTTTCAGACATGAATGTTTATTAAGTTATGATTTCTCTAGTAGTTCCGCAAATTTCCCTGATTTGCCTTGACACCCCATTTAACTTTTGATAATTTAATTAATAGTAAGTGTTACTATTAGTTTTATATGGGTCTAACCATTCAACTTCTACTGGCAGATAAAAATGAGCTATTACAAAGTCCTCGGATTTGAAAAAGAGCCGTTTTCGACAAGCCCTGACCCTAATTATTTCTACCTTTCCCGCGAACATGAACAAGCCCTGACGAATACCCTTATCGAGCTGCGGCTTAGAAGAGGATTAAGCGTCGTCCTCGGAGATATTGGTACCGGTAAAACAACGCTCTCCAGAAAACTCATACAAGAACTTAAAGCTCGCCGCGAAGTTATCTTTCACATTATTCTCGATCCTACATTCGAGGATGAACATATCTTTCTTCGTTCTTTAGCCCGGCATTTTCAGATTCCGATCAATGATTCTTCGGAAGGGGCAACGCTGGATATCCGGGATTCCTTAGAACGATTTCTTTTTCAGAAAGGTGTAACTGAAAACAAGTCGGTTGTTCTTATCATTGACGAGGCGCAAAAACTCAGCGAGCGATCTTTAGAGGTGTTGCGCGTTCTGCTTAACTATGAAACCAATGAGTACAAACTTTTGCAGCTGGTTCTTTTGGGGCAAACGGAATTGCACGAGAAGATCATCAACATTCCGAATTTCTTTGACAGGATCAGTTTTAAATACATGCTCAATCCTTTCAGTTTGCAAGAGACCGAGGAGATGATCAATTTCCGTATCCGTAAAGCCGGGTATAAAGCAAAGATGCATTTGTTCTTGAAAGATGCTATTCTCGAAATTCACCAAGCCACACAGGGTTATCCTAGGAGGATAACGATGCTCTGCCACAAGGCGCTGAAGGAATTGGTCATGCGCAATAAGTCCGTGGTAAGCGCCGGTGTGATCGAAGATATTGTTCAAAATGAAATGCGGGCCGGATGGCACAGGAAAGACCCACTACTCCTGAAAAACAGTTATTAGATCTAATCGAGGATCCAAGAGAACAGGGTGTAAACCCAAAAAAGATTAAACGCAGATCTTTCAACCTGTTTTCTTTTTCGGCTTTTCGAGGGCGCCTTTCTTTTTTTCAGGAGAGCATGCAATCGGGCACCTTCTTTAGAAATGCCCTTCCGGATATTAAGGGGCTCAATAAAATACTTAAGGTTTGTATTGTGCTCTTGCTGGCATATCTGGTGGGGAATTTTGCTATGTCGATGGACAGGTTGAAGAAGGTTCCCGAATTTGTTACCAAAAGTTCCAGGGAATCCAAAGAGATTCTTGCGACTGGGTTGTCCAGTAAGAAGATTTCGTATTATCTTGAGAAGCCCCGCTCACGGGATATTTTTAAATTCGGAGACTTTGGAGTTGAGGACATAGAGGAAAAAGGAGATGATTTTGAAGTTGCTCCTCCTGAAGTAGAAGTCTTGTCTCAGGGCGAGATTCTCGCCCAGCAGTTAGGTCTCGTCGGGATCGGCTGGTCCGATGATCCGGATGTGATGATCGAGAATATCGAAACCAAAAAGATCCACTTCTTAAAACGCGGGGAGAGAATCGACAATCTTATAAAAGTGGAAGCCATTTTCGAGGACAAGGTGATCCTGACTTACGATAACGGCAAAGAAATGGAATTGCGCTAAGAGATGAAGAAATATTTGTGGATTATAATATTGGCTATTGTCGTGATGTTCTGCAGTGGCGGGGGCCTCCAGGCCCAGGAAGCCGCAGAGCAGATTGACGATAGAGCTGTTCTCGAGGAGAGTGTCCAGGATAATGAAACACAAAATACTGGGGATGAGCAAATAGAAGATGATGTGGAAGTTGACCCCGAAGAAGTCGAAGGGGACGGCGAGGCGGAGGAAGAAGAGAAAAAACCTGTAAGGTCGCGCGTGGTGAATATGAACCAGCGTATCACGCTGGACCTGCGCAACATGGATGTCAACGATGCGTTGACATACATATCTTTGCGTAGCGGCGCTAATATTGTAACCAGCAAATCTGTTTCCGGGCGGGTCACGCTGCAATTAAAAGATGTTTCCATACAAGACGTGTTCGATATAACCCTTCTGACGAATGATCTTGCGTACGAAAAACGGGGCGATATTTATTACATCATGACGTCTCTTGAATATGAAACGCGTTATGGCAAGAATTTTGGTGATATCCGTAAAGTCAAAATGTATCAGCTGAAATATGCGATCCCAGAAAAGGCTTTCGATCTTCTAGACACGCTCAAGAGCAAGATCGGCCGCATCCTGGTTGACCAGGAATCTGGGATCATTTTGATGGTCGACACAGAAGAAAAGATCTTGGAGATGGATGATGCGCTTGTAACCCTCGAGAAGAAAAGCGATATCAATGTCTTTGACCTGCAGTATGCTGTTGCTGTTGATATTGAGGAACAATTACGCGGTGAACTTGATGAAAAAAGCGTCGGTTCGATTTGGGCCGATGAGCGCAGCAACCAGGTCGTGATCCAGGCTTTTCCCGATCGCATGGAGGATATCAAAAAGATCATCGCGGCGCTGGACCAGAAAACCCGGGAGGTTTTGATCGATGCGAAGATTATCAAAGTTGATTTCACCGATACGCTTTCGACCGGGATCCAATGGGAGGGGATGTTTACCGATTTAGTTGGG
>DAOWBD010000045.1 GCA_030634235.1 Candidatus Omnitrophota bacterium
GGTTGCCGAGGCCGTCAACAATATCAAGATACGCGCCAATGTCCGCGCCTTCCGCGATGAGGATTGTGTTTTCGTTTCACCTTCTCCGCTCTTGGGGATGGCCATTAAGAGCGAAAGCCTTCAGCTTGACCTGACCTCGAATGAGCTGCGCATTCAAAAAGAAATGGAGCGGAAGAGAAAACAAATTACCCTGATGGGGATCCTGGCGGCTTCGGTCGTTCTGGTCCTTTCCCTGCTGTTGCTTATCAGGGTCTATTTCAAGAATACTTATTTGACGCAGATCAAAAAAGAGATCGCGAAGATCGAGAAAGTGGCGGGTTATGTCGAGCGTATGCGCAGGCATATTTATTTAGTGGAAAACCGGCTGGATGCCAAGGGAAGGTCGGTCAATGTTCTGCACGAGGTTCATAAACTCACGCCCAGGGAGATCTATTTTACGAATATCAACATCGAGGAAGACGAGAAGACGATCCTTCAGGGCCGGGCCAAGGAAATGTCGAACGTGTTCTCTTTCGTGACCATGCTCGAGAACTCGCCTTATTTCGAAAATGTTAAAACGACGTATACGACAACGAAAAAAGATCAGAACGAAGAATACACAAAATTTGAGATCATTTGCATGTACGAGAAGGAAGATGAATACGAGGGGAAGTCTGAGGAGTAATAAGGATGAGTAGACGCTGGTTTCGTACTTAGTACATTGTAAAAAACCACGACACGAAGTACGGAATTAAAGGAGCTGAGTATGTTTTGGAGTAAACTTTCAAATAAAGAAAAGATCGGGTTAAGCTTCGCCTTTATTGTTGTGGCCGTTGCCTTGCTAGACCGGTTGATCGTCAGCCCTATCCGGGACCGCTTCCGGCGCATTAATCAAGAGATCAGGATCAGCGAGAAGCAGCTTGCGCATGACCTGCGCAACGTGCACCAGAAGGACCAGATCGCGAAGCTATTCGACAAATATGTCGAGTATGTTCAGAGAAGCGGATCGGACGAAGAAGAGGTCGCCAAGATCCTCGGCGAGATCGAGTCGCTGGCGCGGGGTTCCAAGATCTATTTGGCGAATATGAAACCCCAAACGCCCAAAGAGATCGACTTTTATAAGGAATATGCCGTGGAAATCGATGCGGAAGGAGAGATCGCTTCTTTGATCACGTTCCTGCATCAGCTCAACACGTCAACACAATTATTAAGAGTGGAGAAGCTGCGGTTGAGTTCGAACAAGAAGGGGGATAAAACGTTAAAAGCGTCGATGCTGATCATCCGGGTCTTGGTCTTGTAAGGCGCGCATTTTCTTCAACGTGCCGGGGCCAAAAAATAATTTGGAAGCAAAAAATATCGTTTTATTCTTGTGCTGAAATGAATAGTTTGATATATTCATATTACATTGTAAAATCTGTACTTATGTCATTTTAGCCCCCGTTTTTTGGGAAATATTGTATTCAGGTTTGCACGTAGAAACAGCGACGACAAAGCAAACTTTATCTAAGGAGCAATAATGTCAAAAGCTGCAAAACGAAGTCTTCTGATTCTTATAATATTACTTCTTGCAACATTAGGATTCGCGGCTCTTTCTGTTTTTGAGAAGCAGGAAGTCGAAAGAGCGAAGGTTGAGGTGGAGAAAGAACTTGTTGCGGCGAATAAGCGGTTCCGGGAAAAAGAGAAAAAATATATTGGTGATGCGCAGAAGCTCAAACAAGAGATCGAGAAGGCCCAGGACGAAAAAAGCGAGCTGACCAGAAAGGTCAAGAAAGTTGAGGCCGAGGCGGAAGACGAGATCGACGTGCTTGCAAAAGAGATCGAGGAGATCTCTGGTGATCGCGATAAGTGGAAACGCCGCATCGAAACGATCCGCGGCGAGCGCGACAAGCTCATGACTAAGATCAATGATCTGACGAAGCAGCTTGAGGAAAAGCCGGAGCCTGAGATCGTTTATAAGGAGAAGGAAGTTTCTAAACCTACCCCTGTTGTTCGCGCGCCGTCCTTAGATTTTGTAGCGGTTCCTTCGTCCTTAGACGGAAAAGTCGTTGATGAAGAATACTGGGCAAAGCTCCTACAACAGAAAGCCTCCCTTGAGATCGATATCCAGAAATTAAAAGAGGAATTATCCGCGAAATCGATCACGGTCGTGGAATTAAAACAGGTTAATGAGGACCTCAAGCTTGAAGTCGATACGCTCAAGCATGAGAAGGAAGAGGTCGAGATCGCCATTCAGCATAAAGCGGATATGATCGACAATATTTCCCTGGAGCTCGCAAGGACAAAGAACGATAAGAAATTTATTTCGGATCGCACGGAAAAATTGAATGCGGAGAACAGCAAGCTGCGCCAACAGCTTAAGCAGCTTGTTTCCGTGAAGAACGCGCTTGAGAAATCCATTGTCCGCTTAAGCCAGGAAAAAGATAAGGTCGAAGGAAAGCTCGGGAAAACCGAAACGATCATTCAAAGTAAGATCGATGAGATCTGGGAGATCAAAGACGACCTGGATCGCTCGATCCGCGAATCGCAATCAGGGACTGCTGCCAGCGAGGTTGAATTGCCTCCGATCGTTGTCAGTTCCAGTGGAGAAGCGGTAAGTTACAATGACGGAGCGGCTTCCAGATTTAACGGAAGAGTCATTAGCATCAATGAGGCTAATAATTTCGTTATTGTAGATGTTGGGGAGAACACCGGCATCCGTCTTGGGGATTCCTTAAGCGTTTACCGCGATTCGAAATATATTGCCCGTTTGGAAGTCATTCAAGTCCGAAAAGATATTTCCGCCGCCGATCTTAAAGACCAATGGTCTAAGGTAAGGGTCGGGGATATTATCCGTTAAGCTTCTTTAGGCGGGGCGGCCAATGCCACGCCTTAAATTTTTAAATACATTACAATCGTGCCTAATAAGAAAATCAGCATAGAAGATGTCGCCCGGCGAGCCAAAGTCTCCATTACAACGGTTTCCCGCGTTATCAATAATGTTCCCACCGTTTCCAAAAAGAACCGCGCAAGAGTCGAAGAGGCCATCGCCCATCTGAAGTTTAATCCGAATGTCAGCGCCCAGCGCCTGGCCAGAGGATACAATAACTCGATCGGGCTTGTGATGCCCGGGTACCCCGGGATCTTTTATTCTTTTTATGCCGTCGAGCTCATTCGCGGCGTCGGTCACGCGTGCGAGTCCAAGAGGTTGGACCTGGTCTTTCATATTACGAACGGCAACAACCCGATCAATACAAGCAATGTCGGCGGGATCATTTTTGCCGACGTGATCGAGAACAAGAAACAGATCGAATCGGCGATCGCCATGGGCACGCCGTGTTTGATCATTAACAATAAGGTCGATGATCTTAATGTCAACTATATTGCTGTCGACAATAAGGTGGGCGGCCGGATCGCGGCGGATTATTTGTTCAGCCTCGGGCATAAAAAGATCGCGACGATCACCGGGAACTTGAACACGCAGGCCGGGGCGTATCGTCTTGAGGGCTTTAAGAAGTTCTTAAAAGAGAAGGGCATCGACCTACCGGAAAAATATCTTTACAGAGGGGATTATTCGAGACGTTGCGCCCGCGCGGCGGCCCAGGCCTTTCTTGAGCTTCCCGAACCGCCGACGGCGATATTCGCGGCCAGTGATGAGATGGCCCTTGAAGCGGTCACGGTTATCATGGAAAAAGGTTTGAGAATTCCTGAAGACATTTCGATTATCGGTTTCGATGATAATCCCGCGTGCCTGTTCGGCCCTGTCGCATTAACAACGATCAAACAGCCCCTCTTCAAGATGGCGGAAGATTCCGTCCATCTGTTAAGCGCGCTCATTACCGGCAAAAGCAAGACGAAAAAGAAAGTTATCCTTACTCCTGAACTGGTTGTCCGCGAGTCCTGCGGGCCGTGCCGGTCGTAGTTTCCCTCCTATTCCCATTCTTGACAACAAAGTTCTTTCACGGTAACCTATGGCATCATGAAACACTACGACTGTATCATTATCGGCGGCGGCCATGCCGGCGTTGAAGCGGCGCTTGCGGCTAGCCGCATGGGGAGCTCGACGCTGATGGTCACTTTCTTTTTCGACACGATTGGTCAGATGAGCTGCAATCCCGCTATCGGCGGCGTCGGAAAAGGGCAGCTTATCAAGGAGATCGACGCCCTCGGCGGGGAAATGGGCCTTGCGGCCGACCGGACCGGGATACAGTTCCGCAAGCTCAACGCGTCAAAGGGGCAGGCGGTGCGCTCCTCCCGGTGCCAGTCCGACCGCCAGCGCTATAAATCGTACATGCAGGATATCATTCGCGGCCAGGAGGGCCTTGAGGTCCTCGAAGATGAGGTCAATGAGCTTTTGGTTAAAGGCGGGAAGATCGTCGGCGTCCGGACGCAAAAAGGAGGCAAGATCAAGTGCTCAAGCGCAGTCGTCACGGCCGGAACATTTCTTTACGGGCGTATGCATACCGGCAAGACGATTGTTCCCGGGGGCCGCATTGAAGAACCGGATTCAACCCGCCTCGCCGACAATATCCGCGATCTTAGTTTTGAAGTCTTGCTATTCAAGACGGGAACGCCGCCGCGCCTAGACGGGGCGACGATCGATTTTACTCACCTTGAGAGCCAATATTCGGATGAACCTCCGGTCCCGTTTTCCTTCCGCACGCCGTCGATTCCGTCGAGTCAGCAGCTCTTACCCTGCTATATCACTAGCACGAACAAGAGTACCCATCAGATCATCGAGGAGAAAATGCATCTCTCGCCGATGTATTCGGGGCAGATCCAGGCGACGGGCGTGCGTTACTGTCCTTCCATTGAAGATAAGCTGAAAAAATTCGGCAGCAAATCCAGTCATCAGATTTTTCTGGAGCCCGAGGGGCTCGACACGGATGAATATTATCCCAACGGAATATCGACGGGGCTTCCGGCGGACGTCCAGGAGGAAATGGTCCATTCGATCAAGGGGCTTAAACGCGTGAGAATCACTCAGTACGGGTACTCGATTGAGCATGGCATTATTCCGTCGACGGAATTGCAGGCGTCGCTGCAGACGAAGAAGGTCAAGGGGCTGTTTCTCGCCGGGCAGATCAACGGGACGACCGGCTATGAAGAGGCGGCCGCCCAAGGGATCATGGCCGGTATTAACGCGGCGCTCGGCGTCAAGGCGGAAGAGCCGTTCATCCTGGCGCGCGATGAATCTTATATCGGGGTGTTGATCGACGACCTTGTGACCAAAGGGACTGAAGAGCCCTATCGGATGTTTACCTCGCGCGTCGAATACCGGCTGATCGTCCGCGAGGATAATGCGGACTGGCGGATGGCCGGGTACGGCCGGCGGTTGGGCCTTTTAAGTGAAGAGACGTTCAGGAGTGTTGAACGAAAGTATGAACGGATCAGCAAGGAGATCGAGCATCTGAGGTCGACGAGGGTTCCCCCGGGCACGGCGCTCGATGAGAAGCTTGTGGCGGTCAAAAGCGTGCCGTTGCGCCAGCCGACCTTGTTAAGCGATATTCTCAAAAGGCCCGAAGTGAATTACGCAATGATCGCGCCTTTCGATGGGGAGTGCAAAAATCTGCCCCGGGATGTTATTGACCAGATCGAATACGAGATCAAATATGAAGGGTTTATTAAACGACAGCTCAAGGACATTGAACGTTTCAGGCATATTGAAAAGATCAGGATCCCTGCTGGTATTGATTATGATGTGATCCCGAGCTTGTCGATCGAGATCCGCCAGAAATTAAAACGGTTCGCGCCCGCAAATCTTGGGCAGGCCAACAGGATCTCCGGTGTGACCCCCGCGGCGATCTCGATATTGATGGTGTATTTGAAAAGATACAATAGTTAAACAATTTTGACCTCCCGTCCCAGTTATTTCTTTTGCCCCTTTTCTTTTTCCCCGTAATCCATTAAAATAAAAACATTATGGCAGAGATCTCCAGGATCAATAGCAGGGGCCTGAAGTTCATTCTTTTCCTTATTATTCTTACCGTTTGCTGGTATTTAGGAAGGGTCTTTGATGTTGATGTGGCGTATTATCAAGGGATTCTCGCCCGGTATCCTTTGGCGCTCTCCGGTCTGATCTTTGTCGTGCTCTATGTTGTGACGACGACGTTTATATGGTTCGGGCCGAAAGATGTTTTAAGGATCTCAAGTGCGATCCTTTTCGGGGTGTATGTCAGCACGGTTTTTGTCTGGGTCGGGGAAATGATCAATTCGGCGATCATGTTCTATTTAAGCCGCGTCCTCGGGAGGGAATACGTCCAGCAAAGGCTCCGTATTAAGGCCGGGGAGCTTGATAAGATGAAGGGTGATTCGTCTTTTTTGGGAGTGACTGCGTGGCGCATTAATCCTTTGATCCCTTTCCGGCTGATGGACCTCGGGTATGGATTGACGCGGATCTCTTTTAAGAAATATTTTTGCGCGATTGTCGTTGTTTCGTTTTTCCGGATTCTTTGGCTTCAATTCATTTTAGCGGGGATCGGCACAAGCTTGTTTCAGGATATTTCAGCGATGCTGGATTATTTTCTTGCGAACCCGGTTGTCGTCCGTTACAGTGGGATATATTTTCTCGTTGTTATCGCGCTGACGATCATGGCGGTTGCGGCGCGGGCCTTGAGAAAAAGGCGTAAAATTCACGAAGATCTTTAACGAAGAGGTGAATGATGGGAGAACCTGCAAGTAAAAAACTGACAAAACTCCTGGTCTTATTCGTTGTTGGCGTTCTTCTCTTTAAGAACGCGACGAGCTCGGGCATTTTCGAGGCGAAGGATCATAAGGGCAAAGGCTTTTATGTCAAGATCCCCGAGGGGTGGAAAAAGGTCAAGCGGCAAAAAGATGTTGTTTATCCCGAAGGGGTCGCGGTGGTTATGTTCATTCCGAAGAAGATCAACATCGAATACGAAGTGCCGGATGTTTACATTTCCATATTCACGAAGAAATTAAGTTCGCCGATATGGATCGAAGATGAGTTTCCCGAGATTCTCAGCTCGATCAAGAAGGGTGGCTATAAGGTCATGGATAAAGGAGAGATCAAGCTCGATGACAGGTTATCTGCATGGGTCGTCTATCATGATAAGAAGACGCCGGCGCTGGTTCTCGAGTTCTATATGGTTACGGATAACAGTATATTCTACAAGATCCAGTACTCCGCGCATCCGGACAAATTCAATAAACAGCGTCCAGCCTTTGAAGAGCTGAAGGTCAGCTTCAAGTTCCGCTTCTCGCTGTACTAAAATAGCGTACAGCGTTTAGGTACATCGGATCTTCTATCCGCTATACCCTATACGCTATATTCTAGACGCTATTTTCAATTCTCCGCCAGTCGGTCAATACCGGGTCAAAATTCTTACTCTTTAGATACTGAACGATCTCTTCGACGGATCGCTGGTCCTCGATGTCAAATTGGGGCTCCTGTTCGCCGGCGGACTTCAGGTGATATCCTCCGACAGAGGTGTTGGAGCCGGCGGAGATGCGCGTGATTCCCAGCTCAAGCGCGTGGCCGCGTAGGGCCGAGGTTTCGCTCGTTGACAAATTGAGCCCGACGCGCGGGAACAGGATGCGTGTCAGGCAGAGGATCTTA
>DAOWBD010000180.1 GCA_030634235.1 Candidatus Omnitrophota bacterium
AATATGACCTCATAGGTGTCGCTCTCGGATTGTTAATATGCAAATAGAGCTGTATTCTAATATATCGACCTCAATAAAGCAACAAATGTATGCCGGTAATACCAAAGATACCAATAATCAATTAGGCTTGAAATTTTAAAAGTATAAGATATACTGAGATATCGTATTAATACCAATATTACAAAATTATGGAAAAGACCCATTCATTTCACATACCCGTTATGGGGATCGGATTCTCGATTGACTCGCCCGTTAAGGTCGCGCAGTACGGGATTTCCTCTGTCATCTCGCTTGTTGATGATCTGCTGATCGAAGATATGCGGCGATACTATTGCAATCTCATGGATGAAGAGTATGTGCCGATCACCAAATATGAAGAGGATTATCGCGCCAAAAGGATCACGGCTTACCTGAATTTGATCGACCAGATCGTCAAGAAAAAGTTCGAAGCGGTCCAATCGTCATGCTTTGAGACCGGCAGCGAGATTACGAAATATTTCGAAATGCTCTCCGACAAGTCGCCCCTCAAGGCCCTTTATCAAAAGATGCTTGAGACGACTGACCCGCAAGTCAAACAGGAACTCCAGGAACAGTTGCGCGCGCAAATGACGCCGGGTAACATTGATGTTAATATCATGACCAAACTTGATCAGACGAATTACTCGCAGGACCGTAAGGAATTGCCGGTCGAGTTCTCGGATGCCTTAGCGGCCCTGCGCGGCTACGCCCAAAGCACGTTGAACTCCGCGATTGTATTGTCTGCCGGCATTAACCGAAGGCTTTATACTTACGTCGAGAAATTCGAGGATTTTTACGCCGACGCAACCGGATTCATCAAAAAGAAGATCATCTTGAAGGTCAGTGATTATCGCTCGTCCATTATTCAGGGGCGTTTTTTCGCGAAGAAAGGCCTCTGGGTTTCTGAATATCGCGTTGAGTCGGGCTTGAATTGCGGCGGCCACGCCTTTGCCTCAGACGGGTTTCTCCTCGGCCCCATTCTTGAAGAATTCAAGAATAAAAAGCAGGAACTGATATCGAGCCTGCACAAGATTTATAATGACGCGATGAAATTAAAAAAGCAGATCAGCTTTGACCAGCCGCATGATACTGATATCACCGCTCAAGGCGGGATCGGTACGGCGCACGAAGATCAATTTTTGCTCGATCATTACGAGCTCGACGCGACCGGCTGGGCAACGCCCTTCCTTCTCTGTCCTGAAGTCACGAATGTCGATGCGGATACGTTGGAGAAATTATCCAATGCGGGCAAAGACGATCTTTACATTAGCGATGTTTCGCCATTAGGCGTACCGTTCAATAATCTCCGTGAGAATAACAGCGACCTGGAGAAACAACGGAAGATCGATGCCGGACGCCCGGGGAGCGCCTGTCCGAACGGACATTTATCGTTCAATGCGGAGTTTACGGAGTTTCCTATTTGTATTGCATCCCGTCAATATCAAAAATTAAAAATTGAAGATTTGGAGAAACAAAATTTAAGCCCTGAAGAATTTCAATCACAGTATGATGCTGTTGTCATGAAAGCCTGTGTTTGTTTTGACCTTTCACAAGCACCGTTGATCAATCATGGGATTGGCAAAAAAGGCGTGAAGCGTTTTACGGCTATCTGCCCAGGGCCGAACTTGGCCTACTTTTCCAGGATTGTCTCGCTTCGCGAAATGGTCGACCATATTTACGGGCGTATCAACTTATTGAACACGGAAGTCCGTGAAAATATGTTCATCGCAGAGTTGCGGATGTACATGGATCATTTCAAAGCGGAAGTCCAGAAACATGCGATTGAACCCGCCAAGAAACAGATCGATTACCTCAATGAGTTCAAGCAGAACTTGATCGACGGCATCGAGTACTACTGCCAGTTGTTCCCGCAGATGGCCGCCGAAACCTCTGAGTACCAGCAGGGAACCCTCGAACAGCTTTCCCAGATCAGAAAAAGCCTCGAATCAGCTTACTAGTACACTGTCAACTAAATATTTGAACCAATCGTCTTTGCGAGCCCCGCTTTTGGGGGCAAAGCAATCTTTCATATTTCGGGGATTGCTTCGTCACCTGG
>DAOWBD010000147.1 GCA_030634235.1 Candidatus Omnitrophota bacterium
ATGGATTGAAGATGAATTTCCTGAGATCATCAAGTCGCTTAAAGCGAGCGGCTATAAAGTAATGGATGAAGGAGAGATCAAGTTAGATGGAAAAATATCAGCATGGGTTGTTTATCATGATAAGAAAACGCCGGCATTGGTTCTGGAATTCTATATGGTCACGGATAACAGCGTATTCTATAAAATACAATACTCCGCACATCCGGATAAATTCAATAAACAGCGCAAGGCCTTTGAAGAACTGAAGGCGAGTTTCAAGTTCCGGTTCTCGCTGTATTAAAGTATAGGATAATTAAGGGAACATGAGACTTAATTAATTAAGTCTCGTGTTCCCTTAATTCCGTACCCTAAACGCTGTTTTCAATCGCCCGCCAGTCCGTAAAAACCGGATCAAAATCCTTGGCTTTCAGATATCGCACGATTCTTTCCACAGACCGCTGGTCTTCAATATCAAATTGAGGCTCTTGTTCCTCGGCCGTTTTTAAATGATATCCTCCGACGGACGTGTTCGAACCGGCAGAGATGCGCGTGATCCCGAACTCAAGCGCGTGGTTGCGCAGGGCCGGGGCTTCCCTCGTCGATAAATTAAGCCCCACGCGCGGAAAGAGAATGCGCGTCAGGCAAAGGATCTTAATAAGGTCAAGGTCGCCGACGTTGCAGATGGCGAAGGCGCGTCCCTTGATCTTGCGCAGCCGCGGGAAAGAGAGGCTGTATTCCACGCCGGGAAAATGTTTTTCCATCCAGCGCAGGTGTTCGTAAAGGGATAAAAGGTCCCTGGCAGCGTCGGATAATCCTAAAAGGATCCCCATGGAAATCGTGCGCATGCCCGCCCGGGCGGCGCGCTGCGGCGTATCCCGCCGGTAATCATAATCGCTTTTTTTGCCGGAAAGGTGGACCTCTTTGTAACGGTCCCGGGCATACGTTTCCTGATAGACCGTAATGCCGTCGACCCCCGATAAAAATAATTCACGGTACTCTTGAGTCTCCATTGGATGGACTTCCATGCTGATATTCGTAAAGTATTGTTTGGCGATCACTGTGGTTTCTTTTAAGTAGGCCAGCGGGGTGGCCTTGTAGGATTCGCCGGTAAGAAGCAGGATGCTTTCAATGCCGGTATCGGCGACGGCTTTCATTTCTGCGTGCATTTGCGGCGGTGTTAAGCGGATGCGGGCAATACGGTTCTTGCTTTGAAAGCCGCAATAGGTGCAATGGCTGCTGCAATAATTGGATAAATAAAGAGGCGCATACAGAGAGACCGCGCGGCCGAAATATTGCCGCGTGATCTTCTGGCTTCGACGGGCCAGGCCCTCGAGGAACACCGGGTCATTATTGGACAGAATATCTTTTATGTCAGGAAGAGCGATCATGTTCGTAGAGGAAATGCGTTAAAGGGGAAGAGGGATCAGCTGTTTCTTGCGCTTGAGGGCCCCCGCTCAGGTAAGCCAACCGGCCCGATCGGATCGCTAAAGAAAAGGCTTCAGCTAAACCGGCGGGATTCTCGGCGGTCGCGACTGCTGTATTGACTAAACAGGCGTCTGCGCCCATTTCCATGGCCTCGGCGGCGTGAGAGGGAACGCCGATTCCCGCGTCGACGATAATAGGCACTTCGTCGATCTCATCGATAAGGATCTTGATAAATTCTTTGGCTTTTAAACCCTGATTACTCCCGATCAAGGATCCTAAAGGCATGACCGCGGCGGCACCTGCTTTGACGAGGGCGCGGGCGGTATAAAGATCTGGGAACATATAGGGAAGGACAACGAACCCTTCGGCGGATAGAATCTCGGTCGCCTTGATCGTTTCGTTATTATCCGGCAGAAGATATTTACTGTCGTTGATCGCTTCGATCTTGACCCAGTTCCCGCATCCGGATTCTCTTGCCAAGCGGGCAATGCGCACGGCCTCCTGAGAGTTTCTTGCTCCTGAGGTATTTGTCAGAAGCGTTATTCCTTCAGGAATATATTCGAGAATGTTCTCTTCATGGCGCTCGACATCAATGCGCCTTAAAGCAACGGTAACGATCTCTGCGCCTGATGCCGTGATGCTTTCTGCGACGTCGGATTTATTCTTAAATTTGCCGGTCCCGAGCATAAAACGGCTCGTAAAGGTTTTTCCAGCGATGGTAAGTGGCGAGTCCTGCATAGTTGTATTGATAGTTGTCATAATAGTTTTGTACTTCGTGTTTTGTATCAACAGACACAATATACGAAGTACGATGTTATCCCCCCCCGACAAAACTGACGAGTTCGACCACGTCGCCTTCTTTAAGCGCGGTTTCTTCCCGCTGCGGAAGCTTAATGATCTCTCCGTTGAGCTCTGCGATGACAGGAGATTTGTCCTTGCAGGATCGCTCAACGAGCGATTTGAGACCTAATGGATCGGGGAGTTCTTTTGGTTTTCCGTTTAATATGATATTCATAATAGAATAGTTCTTTTTTCTGTCTTGTGAAGTTCATTCTAGAGGATTTGGTCAAAAAATGCAAATAAATATGCGAGAGGCACTTTATATATGATAAAATATGTCCACATTGATGAGCGAGTACATATGCCCGAACTGCAAGAACCCGATCCATGACCCGGATGCGTTATTATGCCATTTTTGTGGCGGAAGCCTCGGCAGGGCAGGCAAGGGATTCATCAGCCGGATCCGTTATTCGAATCAAAAAGTGATATGGTTTTTTCTCGTTTTTGCGGTTTTACTGGCATTTGTGTTTCTTTTTGTCTGGTAAAAATTAATGGCGCATTTCCGCGATTTATAGTATAAAAGAAGAATTATGAGTAATCAAAAAGGCAGACAAGAACAAGTTTTTGGTTATCAGCTCCTGCTGGACCTTTACGGATGCAAGGGAGGCGTGTGTGACGACCTGAGTTTATGCTACCAATTTCTTGATGAGATCGTCGAAGAATTAGGAATGGAGAAGCAGGCGCCGCCGAATATCTTCCGCAGCGACGATGTCCGTTTTCCCGATAAGGCCGGATTGTCCGGCTGGGTCCCTTTGATCGAAAGTTCAACGGTGATCCACACGCTTTCCCCGAAGAATTTTATCACCATC
>DAOWBD010000142.1 GCA_030634235.1 Candidatus Omnitrophota bacterium
CGTAATAAGAAACCGAAGAAAAAATTATTCTCCATGGAAACGATCGCCGGTATTGTTCTCGGCGAGGCGAAGGGAGAGACCGCGCGCGTGCGCCTGAGCGCTCCGAAAGATTATCGCGCGCATATCCCCATCACCGTTTCCGGGCGCAAGATCGTGGTCAGCTATATCGACACGGGTGTTCCGCATGCGATCGTCTACGTCGACAAGCTTGCAACCATCGATGTCGCGAAGATCGGAAGCATCATACGCTACCATACGAAATTCAAACCGCGCGGGACCAATGTCAATTTCGTCGAGCAGGCACGCAAGAATTTAGTGTACGCACGGACCTATGAACGCGGCGTCGAAGATGAAACAAAGGCCTGCGGGACGGGAAGTGTCGCTTCGGCGGTCATTACCTATCTCAGGGCGAATCCGACAATAAAGAATAAAGAAAAAGCCAAAATGAACGTCCGGACAGCAGGAGGAGAGCTATTGGAAATAACGTTTGATCTGATCGAGGGCAGGGTCGCCAACGTTTGGCTTAAGGGAAGTGCTAATTTTATAGCGAAGGGGGAGTATTATGTTTAAGGGCGCTATTGTTGCCATTGTAACACCATTTAAAAACGATAAAGTCGATGAAGACAGGTTGCGCGAGCTCGTTGAGTTCCAGATCGACAACGGGATCAACGGCATCGTTCCCTGCGGAACGACGGGCGAATCGCCGACGCTGGATAATGACGAGCATGTCCAAGTGATCCAGATCTGCGTCGAGACAGCAAAGAAGCGCGTTCCGATCATCGCCGGAACGGGATCGAACTCCACGACCGAAGCGATCGCATTAACCCGGCATGCGGCTGAACTCGGCGCTGACGGGGCCTTAGTCGTAACTCCCTATTACAACAAACCGACGCAAAAGGGCCTCTACCATCACTTTAAAGCGGTCGCCGATAACTCCGAGATCCCGATCATACTTTATAACATCGAAGGAAGAACGGCGCGTAACATCGAAACACCGACCGTCGCGAAGCTCGCCCAGGATTGCCCGAACATCATCGGTGTGAAGGAAGCTTCCGGTTCGCTCGAACAGGCAAAAGCCGTCCACGAAGCCTGCGGCAAAGATTTTGTCATTTTATCAGGCGACGATGCCTTAACACTTCCAATGATGGAATTAGGCGGCGCAGGGGTTGTGTCTGTTGTAGCGAATATTGTTCCGGCCGATGTCGTCAAGATGATCAACCTCTATAATGGCGGCGACAAAGAGGGCGCGCAGATGATCGACGCAAAGCTCGCCCCTCTTGTAGCATCAATGTTCCTCGAAACGAATCCGATCCCCGTCAAGACGGCGATGAGCCTGCTGGAGATGTGTTCCGCAGACTTGCGGCTTCCGCTTTGCGAGATGGACGAGGAAAATCTAGAGAAATTAAAAACGGCCATGAGCAACTATGGCCTGTTGAAAGGACAACCGGCATGATCAAACTTGCTGTCAGCGGCTGCAAGGGAAGAATGGGCGAGAGCATCACACGATTAGCCCTTGAGGACCAAGAGTTCGCGCTTGCGGCGCTTCTCGAACGCGAGGACCATCCCGACATCGGCGCGACCGCGCATGACCTGACGGTCAGTGCGGATAACGCGGCGCTCGAGGGGTGTGATGCGCTCATCGAGTTCACGTCGCCCGGCGCAACGATCGCTAACCTCCAGGCCTGCCTGGACCACGGTGTAAAGATGGTCATCGGCACGACGGGACTTGCGCCCGAACAGATCGAGAAGATCAAAAGCGCGGCCGAGCAGATCCCGATCGTGTTCGCCTCCAACATGTCCGTCGGCGTTAATATTCTTTTTAAACTGACACAGATCGCCGCCGAGAAGACAGGAACGTCCTATACGATCAACATATCCGAGGCGCATCACGTACACAAGAAGGACGCCCCGTCGGGCACTGCGAAGACTCTTGCCGAGATCGCAGAAAAAGCTTCCGGGACGAACGTCGAGAATATCGAGTCGATCCGCAAAGACGAGATCATCGGCGACCACTCCGTCGTTTTCGAAAGCGGGGAAGACATCATCACTGTTTCCCATCATGCCAAGAACCGGGATATTTTTGCCAAAGGCGCTCTCGTCGCCGCCAAGTTCCTCGCAGGCAAAGACAAGGGACTATTTAATATGCAGGATGTTTTGGGATTAAACTAATCACAATTAATTATGGTTATTCCTAAGAAAACTACAAATGTCGCATTCAGAGCCTCCTTTAAGCGCGACTATATCAGTACAACAGGGTAACTCCTCGTTCTTCGGACATTTCCATTGAATGTCATCCAGACAATATAGAGATTGCAAAGGAATTTGCAAGTATAGTAGGAACTTTTTTTATTAACAAGAAGTTTTCAGGCATTGAAAGAAATGAGTTTTCACAAGGTCACCTCGGAATCACGATCAATGGCGACCCCCTATTTTCTGAATCTGGAATTGTGACTTTCCGATAAAAAATGATAAAGTTACGTGTTACGGTCTCAAATTTTAGAAATTATGAATAAAAAATCTGTTTTTCACCTGATATCCGATGTAACCAAAAAAGAAGGCGTTTCGTGTATTCTAATCGGTGGATTTGCCGTAAACTATTACAGGGTTACACGCCAAACAGCAGATGTTGATTTCTTAATTACCAAGGATGCCTTTGACAAAATTATTGCTCTTTTAGAAAAAGCAGGATATAAAAATGGTTTAACTCAAACCAATTTTGCGCAACTTAAAAGCACGCAAATATCCTTACTAGTACACTGTCAATCAAGTTTTTGTATCATTCGTCATTGCGAGAAACCTTTAGATTTTATCCAAGTGACGAAGCAATCCCCGAAATATGAAAGATTGCTTTGCCCCCAAAAGCGGGGCTCGCAAAGACGATTGGTTCAAGTATTTAGTTGACAGTGTACTAGATGTAGATTTTATGTTTGTTGATCAAGACACGTTAACAAAAATTCTAAATGAAAGCCAGGAGATCGAAATTGCCAAGCAAAAGTTTATGGTTCCCTCACTAGATCATTTGATTGCCCTAAAGTTGCATTCCATCAAACACAACCCCAAACTTCGATTCAGCAGAGCTTTGCCAGATATTATAAATTTGATTAGGATAAATGAGTTAAATCCCAGAGA
>DAOWBD010000134.1 GCA_030634235.1 Candidatus Omnitrophota bacterium
GGAATGGTCACGCTCGATCTTTGCCTGAAATGAGGCCTCAATGTCCGTGATGATCTTCATTTTATCCTCGAGCATCCCGGCAAAATGAATTCGGTCGAGATGCGCGATGCCTGAGGACATGCACGCGTTCTTCAGTGAATCGATGATCTCAGAGACAACGTCATGAAGACGGTCGTACGGGATCTGCCGCAATAGCTGGCAGCGCTCCTCCTTAAAGACGGCGATACCGATGAGGTGCTTTCGTGAGAAATCAACGACCGCAAAGCTGGTATCGGGGGCCTTATGTTTATAAAAATAGTAATCGATAATCGCTGAGGTGTAAGGAATGATGCGCAAAGGGGTTAATATGTTCTGGTCGAGGACTCTTAAGTATTGGTGAAGGCGCTTCTTGGGGATTGCCGCGCAGACGCCGTAGAAAAAATCCTCGTCCCGCTCGAATATTTGAAAGTCATATTCGATATTTAACAGCGGCATGTCAAAGATATTTCTTATTTCTTCGCAGACCTGTTCTTTCGCGTCCGAAAGGGACGTATCCTTGAAACTAAAAGGATAAAGAATAAATTCCGGGTCTCCGATCGCGAGCGCGCAATAGGCGCGGCTCAGCTTTTTCTTTCCGGAAAGTTTTTTAAGGACGTCATTTAATTCGTCCGGCGATGAGCCTTCGAGCGTGATGAAATTTTTGTTCATGTTATTTAAACTCTCTGTTGACCTCGGCCTGGATCATGCGCTGTATCGCGCCATGTATCTTTAAATTATAAGCGCGATCCGTCGTAATTTCAATGATTGTTGTCATTTGGTTCTTTAAGGCGACGTTGTAGGTTTTGACGAATTCCCCGGCGGTTTCGGGCCGGGCATAGTTCAGGTCGAAAAGATCGGCGGCGGCGCTGAATGTCAGATAATGCGGGGTCCCGAAATATTTTTCGAAATCTTCGTGAAACGGCCCTACCGGTAAGAACGAAAAAATACCGCCTCCGTTATTGTTGAAAACAACAATGACCATCGGATGCGCAAGGTCACGCGCCATGGCCAGCGAATTCAGGTCATGGAGAAGTGCTAAGTCGCCGGTCACAAGCGTGCAGCGTTTCTTGAGCCCCGCCGAAAACCCTATCGCGGTGGCGACGGTCCCGTCGATGCCGCTGGCTCCCCTGTTTGATCCGAACACGACTTTATTCCTGTTCGGGACGCCGTACATATCGACGTCGCGAATCGGCATGCTGCTTGCGACAAAGAGCCCGTCGTTGGACGGGATCGATTCCGTTATCAGCCGCGCGGCAAGCGGTTCGCTCAGGTCTTTTTGTTCTTGAAAGAAAGTATTGATCTGATGATTGATCTTTTTATTGAGTTTTTGCAGGCGCAATAACAAACGGGTATCCCTTCTCTCCGGTATTTTACGTTCAAGGGAGCGGCAGAACGAAGCGACATCGCATTCGATACGCGTGGTCACTTGATGCTGCGGGTCACTGCACAAGGGATGACCAAGCGCCATAATATATTGGTCGGGAGCGGCACGCCGGATGTATTCATACCATCGTTTCGACGTGATCCGCCCGCCGAAATGAATGATGCCGTCGGGGCGGAAGTCTTTTTGAAATTGATCCGACAATAGGATCTGGTCGAAGTAATGGATAACTTGCTTGTGATCGTTACCGAGCCGCAATCCCGATGAGATGTCGGCAAACACGGGCCAATGAAGCTTCTGTGCCAGCTTCAGGACATTGCGCCGGTCGGCGGGATTTTTAAGCTTGCCGGCGACGATGATCCCGGACTTGATCTTCCTGATCTTCAGTATCGTGTGATCGATATCCGATTGCCGGAGCCCGGGCTTCGGCTTGATGTATTTGGTGTAGGCCTCAATGCCTGTCTTCCAATTTTTAAGTGTTTTGGTGTACGGCACCTGCGTCGAGCGCGTTTTGACCGGCGCCAAGGGCTCGCGGTACATGCAATTCACATGGACGGGGCCGCCGGGATTCCCGGTCGCGCGGGATACGGCCTGGTCGACCGTCGTGAGCACAAATTCGGGCGCGATATCTGTTGTCGGGCACGGCAGGTCAAAATTCCAGCGGACATAATCGCCGTACATCTTGACCTGGTCGATCGTTTGATGAGCGCCGGCTGATCTTAATTCCGGCGGACGGTCTGCCGTGAGGATGATCAACGGAAGTTTTTTCTTCGACGCTTCAACGATGGCAGGAAATAAATTTGCGGCGGCGGTCCCGGATGTTGTGATGAGAGCGCATGGACGGCCCGTTGCGGAAACAAATCCAAGCGCGCGAAAGGCGCTGCCGCGCTCGTCAAAATGGACAAACCCTTTCGCCTTCGGGTTGCGCGCAACCGCGAGTGTCAGCGGCGCCGATCGTGACCCCGGCGAGACGCAAAAGGTATCGACACCGTTGCGGGTTAACTCCTCGACCATCAGGTCGGCCCAAAAGTGGTTGAGATTTGGCGATGACGCTAAGGGGATCATTTCGTATTAAAAACCTTGATGAAATTACTGATCTTATTTTCGATCTCGTTCCATTCGTCCTCTGATGTGGAACCGTCAACGATCCCGGCGCCGGCATACAGCGAAAGCTGATCGCCGTTGATGAGCCCTGAGCGAATGGCGACGACAAATTCGGCCTTGTCGTAACCGACATATCCGACCGGACCGGCGTACCATCCGCGGCCGAACGGTTCTTTCTCCCGGATCACCTTCATGGCTGTTTCCATCGGGGTTCCGCCAACGGCCGGTGTCGGATGCAGTGTCTTAAGAATTTCGTGGTCGAGAGTATCCTCATTTAATTCGCCTTCGAAAGAAGTCCGCAAATGCTGGCTCCCCTTCAATTTCCGCAGGGTAAACGCTTTATCCGCCTTGACCTGTCGGCAAAAGAGTTCGAATTGGGCGCGGATCGTATCGACGACATATTTATGCTCATGGGCGTCTTTTTCGGAATTGAGAAGCTCTTCTTCCAGCTCTCGGTCATTGTCGACGGTGGTTCCGCGCGGCCGCGTGCCGGCGATCGCCTCGCTTGTGATATTTTGCTCTGTGCGTTTATATAATCGCTCAGGTGTTGCTCCGAGAAAGGCGGTATCCGCGGACGGCTGAAAACAAAAGTGAAAACAATTCGGCGTAACATCTTTGAGATGTTTCATCAGCGCGCACGACCGAATTGCGACGTCAAAATCAAAGATCGACCGGCGCGCGAGAACGACCTTCTCATGTTGCCGATTGCCGATGCCCTGGAGGATCTCGTCAAACAAATGATCCCATTGGTTACGATCCGGAAAGTTCGCGCGTGCCGTCACCCGGGGAGGCGTGCGATATGTTGTTGCCGGTGAAAGATCGATGCTGTCCAACTGCGCGAGCGCGTGATCAA
>DAOWBD010000123.1 GCA_030634235.1 Candidatus Omnitrophota bacterium
ATTTTAATTTCCTTATTGGGAGAGAAACCCTAATAAACAGCAAGGAGAAACATTAATGAAAAAAGTTGTTTTAGCGTATTCCGGCGGATTAGATACGTCCTGTATCATTCCATGGCTGAAGGACAAAGGATACCAGACGATCGCTTTTATTGCCGACGTCGGCCAGGGCGATAATTTTGAGAAGATCAAAAAGCGCGCGCTGAGGACGGGAGCGTCGAAAGTTTATTGTCTGAACCTGCAGAAAGAATATATTACCGACTACGTTTATCCGGCGCTGAAAGCCGGGGCCGTTTACGAGTATAAATATTATCTCGCGTGCGCCTTGTCGCGGCCGCTGATCGCCAAGCATCAAGTATTGATCGCAAAAAAGGAAAAGACCGACACGATCGTCCATGGCTGCACGGGAAAAGGCAATGACCAAGTTCGCTTTGAGGTCACCGCGCGGTTGATGGATCCAAAGATCGACATCATCGCGCCGGTACGCATATGGGAATTTAAAACGCGTAACGAAGAGATCGATTACTTAAAGTCAAAAAAGATCGCCTTATCCGTCACAAAGAAAAACCCGTACAGCATCGATACGAATATTTACGGGCGCGCGATCGAATGCGGCGTCCTCGAGAATCCCTGGCGCGAGCCGCCGGAAGAGATCTTCGCCCTGACGGTCAGCCCGCAGAAAGCGCCGAACAAACCAACGTACGTAACGATCGATTTCGTCAAGGGCCTGCCGAAGAAAGTCAACGGAAAGGCCTATGACCCGGTCGCGTTGATTAAGAAGCTCAACGTTCTCGGCGGCAAGAATGCGATCGGGCGCGTCGATATGGTCGAGAACCGTCTTGTCGGCATTAAAACACGCGAGGTTTACGAAAACCCGGCCGGAACAATCCTGCATACGGCCTTGCACGAGCTCGAATGTCTCGTCCTGGACCGCGATACGATGCGCCACAAGCAGGCATCGTCGCAGAAATACGCCGAGTTGGTCTATAACGGCCTCTGGAGCACGCCGCTAAAAAGCCAATTAGATGACTACTTCGACAAGATCCAGGAAAAAACAACCGGAACGGTCCGGCTGAAATTGTTCAAGGGAAATTGTACCGTCGCCGGACGCAAATCAAAGTACTCCCGTTATAAAGAGGAGATCGCGACATACGGAGAAAAAGATATCTTTGACCAAAAGCAGGCCGAGGGATTCGTGAAACTGTGGGGAATGCCGTTTCACTCCTAAAAAGCGAGGAAAAAATGACAAAACTCTGGGGAAGCCGTTTTAAAGGCAAAACAGATAGCTTAGCCGATAAGTTTAGTTTTAGTATCGAATACGATTACCGTCTAGCCAAGTATGATGTGATCGGCAGCATCGCGCATGCCCAAATGCTCGGCAAGTGCAAGATCATCAGACAGACCGACGCTAAAAAGATCGTCAGCGGCCTGAAAAAACTCAACTCGCAGATCGATAAAGGAACTTTTAAGTTCGATCCGAAGGCCGAAGATATTCACACGAATATCCAATCCGCGTTGAAAAAGCTCATCGGCAGCGCCGCGGACAAACTGCATACGGCACGGTCACGCAATGACTTGATCGTTCTGGACATGAAACTGTTCTGTCTCGTCGAACTGATCCTGATCGTCAACGGCATTGCAAAATTGCAGAAATCAATATTAAAATTTGCCGAGAAAAATATCGACGTCATCGTTCCGGCCTATACACATCTTCAGGCGGCTCAAGTTGTCTTATTGGCCCATCACATGCTGGCCTACGTCGAGATGCTCGAACGCGATAAGGGACGTTTATTGGATACGTTTGAGCGGACCGATACCATGCCGCTGGGAAGCTGCGCTTTATCCGGCACGTCGCTGCCGACAGACCGCAACTATGTCGCCCGGGAATTGGGTTTCGTCGCCACAACACGAAACAGCATTGACTCGGTCAGCGACCGCGACTTTATCGTTGAGAGCCTCTCGAACTACGCAATCTTAGGCATGCATTTCTCGCGCATGGCCGAAGATTTTATCGTGTGGGCGACAAGTGAATTCAATTTCATTGATATCGACTGGTCACTGTGCACCGGATCGTCCATTATGCCGCATAAAAAGAATCCGGACATTCTGGAGCTGATCCGAGGAGAAACCGCAGGGCTTTACAGCAATTTGAACGAAATGCTTGTTCTGCTCAAAGGGTTACCTCTGACATACAACCGTGACCTGCAGTTGGATAAGCCGCCGCTATTTCAATCGGTCGAAAAGGTCAAAGATATGCTCGAACTTCTTGAAAAATTATTCGCAAGCCTAAAAGTCAAAAAGGATGTCTTGAAAAAGCGCATTGTCGATGAAACATTGTTTTCTGTCGATATCATGGAATATCTGATCAAAAAAGGCGTGTCTTACCGCAAGGCCCATGACGCCGTTGGCACAATGATCAGAAAATGCACGGACAAGGGGACCAAGATCGCGGATCTCACGGAGGAGCAGTTAAAAAGTTATTGTCCCCTGTTTAAGCTAGATGTAAAAAAACTTTTAAATCCGCAAATGTCTGTTAAAATCAAGAAATCATTTGGCTCGACGAACCCAATATCTGTCCAAAAACAGATCAACCAATGGAAGAAATTGCTTCATGCATGATTTTAAATTTAAAAACGGGGAACTCTACTGTGAATCGGTGAAGGTCAGCACGATTGCCAAGAAGGTCGGAACACCGTTCTACCTTTATAGCCATCACACGCTCGTCGATCATTTCACAAAGATCAAGAAAGCTTTCGCGCGCATTGATCCACTGATCTGCTTTGCAATGAAATCGAACGATAATTTGGCCGTCTTGAAAACCTTAGCGAACCAGGGCGCCGGATTTGACATTGTCTCGGTCGGTGAGCTTAAAAAGGCCTGCATGGTTAATGCCGATCCTCAAAGGATCGTCTTCGCATCGGTCGGAAAGACCGAAGAGGAGATCGTCGGCGCGATCAAGGCTAACATTCTCTTTTTTAATGTCGAATCGCTGCCGGAGCTTGATGAGATCAACCGTATCGCTAAAAAGTTCAAGAAAAAGCCGAAAGTCGCACTGCGCATCAACCCGGATATTGAAGCAGCCACGCACGCGCGGATCACGACGGGCACGCTCAAGAACAAATTCGGCATCGACCTGACGACGGCCCGCCGGATCATGAAGGCGCGCGCAAAATATTCACATATTCAGTTCAGCGGCGTCCATGTCCATATCGGATCCCAGATCACGACGAGCGCGCCGTTCATCACCGCGATCAAGCGCGTGATCGATTTTCTCGACGTGCTGCGCAAAGATGGCGTCGATCTGGAATATCTCGACATTGGAGGCGGCCTCGGGATCATCTATAAGAACGAGAAGCCGCAAACCGCGCAGGACTTTGCCGACGCGATATTGCCATATCTTGAGCGAACAGGCCTGAAGATCATCATGGAGCCGGGCCGGTTTATCGCCGGGAACGCCGGTATTTTCGTCACCAAAACACTTTACCTCAAGGACAATGGTGTGAAGAAATTCCTTATTGTCGATGGCGGAATGAACGACCTCGTGCGCCCGTCAATGTACGACGCTTATCATGAGATCGTTCCTTTGAAGAAAACACAGGTGAGAAAGACAAAGATGGACGTCGTCGGACCGATATGCGAGAGCGGAGACTTCTTCGCAAAGGACCGCATGCTCCCAGTATTAAAGAAGGGCGACCTGCTCGCGATCATGAGTGCCG
>DAOWBD010000035.1 GCA_030634235.1 Candidatus Omnitrophota bacterium
CTAGTTGTCTACGACGTACCAGTCTCCCTCTCCGAAGCGCCGGTTACCCTTCTCCAAAGAAGAAAACAATACATACTTTCCAAAGGGCACTTTTGGTATAATATCTTCAAAAGAAAAGTGACGGTTACCTTTAGTTCAATCACAAGCCAAATGAAGGGTTCCTATGAAAAAGAAACAAAAAAAGAATAATGATGTCTACGATATGATGGTTCAAATTCAGGGGCAGTTGGCGGTATTGGATCAGAAGCTGGATTCGTTCATGACGAAGTCGTTAACGGAATTGGCTCAGGCGCTGGCGGCCTCAAAGCCTGTTGTCAGGCCGCAGGTTCACACGCCGCCTCCCGTGAGACCAGTTCAAAATGAATACCCTCCCCGAAGGCCGATGTACGCGATCATCTGTTATGAATGCGGCAAAGACAGCGAACTGCCTTTCAAGCCCATCAGTGATCGGCCCGTTTATTGTAGGGATTGCTTTGCCAAACGCAAGGGCCGGATTGCGCCACTGAGCGTAGTGAAGCCGCCTGCGGCGGTTCTACCTGCAGTGAGTGTTCAACAAGCGGTTCCTGTATCTGTACCGCCGGCAAAAGCCAAAAAAAGGAAAGCGGCTGGAAAATCGGTTAAGGCTAGAAAGAAGACGACAACGGCTAAAAAGAAAACGACAACGGCTAAAAAGAAAGTTGTTAAAAAGAAGACGACAACTGCTAAGAAGAAAACGACAACTGCTAAGAGAACGACAACGGCTAAGAAAACGACAACGGCTAAGAAGACGACAACGGCTAAGAAGACGACAACGGCTAAGAAAAAAGCGGCCGTTAAAGGAAAAATTAAAAAGAAATGAAAGATCACTGATGGAAAATGAGGCGGTTTTTTATGAGAAAGAAATATGCCTGTAAAGAAAGTACCAAAAAAATATCAGCCGAAGGGGTTTGAAATCCTCTATGAGGATCAAGACGTCATCGTAGGAAATAAGGCTCCGGGATTTTTATCGGTTGCCGCGTTATGGAACCGGGAGACGACCATCCATGCCGCCCTGAATCAGTATGTCCGTAAAGGAAACCCCAAATCGAGAAAATGTGTTTATGTTGTGCATCGGCTGGATCAAGACACATCGGGAGTCCTTATTTTTGCGAAAACAGAACAAGCGCAGAATTATTTGAAGGATCATTGGAAGAGTACGGTTAAGAATTATTATGCCATTGTGCATGGATGGCTTCCTCAAAAATCCGGGACGCTTGAAAGTTATATATACGAAGACGAACAATACATCATGCATTCGACGCCCGAGCGCTCGAAGGGCAAGCTGGCCCGTACGGCTTATACTGTGCTGAAGGAAACCAAAAAGTTCAGTTTAATAAAGATCGGTCTTTTGACCGGAAAGAAAAATCAAATACGGGTGCAGTTTGCCGACGTGGGGCATCCTGTGGTGGGGGATGGGAAATACGGCAAGCAGCGCGGCGCAAAAGGCGGATGCCTGGCCCTGCATTCGCAGTCGATCGCGTTTAACCACCCATTCACCGGGAAGAGGCTGATGTTTGAAGCGCAAGTTCCCGCTTATTTCGGAAAATTTGTTGATTACGCCTTCGATGGCGCCAAAAGAAAAGATTCACATTCGTTCAGTGAAGCCACGGATCGTCCAGGAGAGGAGCAGCTAGCCGATGAATAAAGAATTACTGCTCAATGATGTGACTCATGTGGCGTATGCCCTGGCTGTGAAATGCATGCAGTATGACCAGCCGATCGCGGAATTTGACCTTGTAAGGCATGCGGTGAAGTTGGAAGATTATAAATACAAGGATGCGGAAAGGTTGCAATGTTCTGGACGCCTTGTACAATGAGTACAAAGAGGATATTCAGAAGGCTCCGGAGATTTACGACAGATACCTCTTCAGCAACAAAGTTGAGATCGCATTTAATACGATCGACGACGCGACACTTAAGATCATCCTCGACGCCGTGTTGAATATGGCGAGGAAGTTGAAAGGGTAAGAACATGAACAACAAACATTTTTATCTTTATCTTTTAGTGGTTTCCATTTCCTTGGGTTTCTTTCAGGATGAGGCCAGGGCGCAGACAACGCATTATCTTGATAAGGAAAAGATCATTCAACATTGGATCTCAGAGATCGAAAAGATTCACGGGGATCAAGGCTTGCTTGAGAATGATATCTTTTTGTATGAACGATCGGTAACTCCCCGGTTTCTTCCGACGAGTTCATGGAAACAATATCTCGAAAGGCTGAAGGTTCGCGCGATGCAGCCTCCTTATGCGAGCAATGAACTTCGAAGGATTGGGCTCCCCGCTTTGCCCGCGCTGGTTAATGCCTTCAAGGATAAGACGCTTACACTGGCTGTATGGGACCCGGATTGCAACTATGGCATAAAGCCTAAAGAAAGAGTTACTGTCGGACAGGCCGCCGAAGGGATCTTCAAGATCATTTGTTATGATCATGGTTTGACCCCGCCGGATTTCATTTATTCCCACCCGGACCTGAGCGCTAAGGTGAGTTTTACAAAATTTAAAAAACAATTTGATCAATGGTATGAGGAGATCTCTCCCGATACTCAGAGACTGTCTGCCGAGAAAAGAGAAGAATTCCGCAGCGAGTTACTTGATTTGTTCCTTGGGTACAGGATCGACGGTTGTGAGGCTGAGGTGTGGTGGTAGAAGAGGGGAGAAAAATGAAAAAGAATGAGTTTGTTTATATTTCAGCGCTGGTCGTTTTGATGATGTTCGCGCTTGCGCCCGCTGTTTGTTTGGCCCAAGGCCTGTCCGCCTGCGAGGAGTGGCAAATATCGATCAGTGAGTATGAGAAGCAAGCGGATGTTATTTTCGACGGAAAACCGGAAGACATGTTGGTGGCCTTACAGGATATTATCGAGGCCCAGGAGGGGGAGGATGCACAGGCTCTAAAAGAGTTGGAAGATGTGATCAGGGGCAAGGTCCCCGCTCTTTCGAAGATCACCCCGCCCGACGTGCTCAAAGGCTTCCATGGCCGGCTGATCAAATATTATTCCGAGATCGAGAATACGGCTAACGTGATATTAGGCGGAGATGCACAGATTATATCGACGCATATGCGCAAATGTTACAGGGCGTTATTGGAGTATTACAGGGAATTGCATTCTATTTTGACCGCGATCAGCTGCGGTGACGGTGATGTCGAGGCGCTGGAAAACAAGATCATTCCGGAGATAGAGGAAATCCTTGAAACGAGGCTTTCGGATGCCGCGATCCTGGAAGTTGTTTATGCGAAGGTTTGGACTGCTTTTCTCGGGACTTTGATGTCGGGGGATCTGGAGAAGTTCGGGCCCCTCTCGACGGAAAAAGGGTATGCGTCCCTTCGCGAGTGGAAGAAGCCGTCAGAAGCAGAGGTGGAAGTGCTGTTGAGCCTGTTGATGACATTGGGCGGGCAGGAGGTCCGGTGGAAGAATGTCTCAGAAGGCAAAGTGCGGGCCAGCGTGGGGGAGGGGCGGAAACCTTCTGTCCTTGAGTTCATCAATGTTGAAGGGGCCTGGAAATTTAACGGTTTAATTCATTGGAAGAGGCCCTGAATTGATTAAGAAAGATTATATGCCGACGTTAACAAAATCAAAATACTTAACCGGATTGCAGTGCGACAAGCTTCTGTGGGTTACGCTCAACGACCCGGGCCGGATCCCGCCGGTCGATCCCGGCACGCAATACGTCTTTAACCAGGGCCACGAGGTCGGCGACCTTGCCAAGAAGCTTTACCCCGGCGGCATCGACATTCCGTATAATAATTTTAAAGACAACATCGCGCGCACGCAAGAACTGATGGGGCAACGCAAACCGCTTTTCGAGGCGAGCATCCTGGCCGGCAACCTTTACGTGCGCGTCGATATCCTCAATCCCGCCGACGGCGATGCCGGCGCGTGGGATATTATCGAGGTGAAGAGCTCCTCGCGCGTCAAAGATGTTAACGTCTTAGACGTTGCCTTCCAAAGATATTGCTGCGAGCAGATGGGCCTGACGATCCGCCGCTGTTATTTAGGGCATATCAATACCGCGTACGTGCGCGACGGCGAGGTCGACCCGCAGGCGCTTTTTACCGTCGAGGATATTTCGGCCCGCGTGGATGCGGCGATCGGTGAGGTGCCGGCGGCTGTCGAGGCGATTTTCAGGGCATCCAAATTAAAGGAATGTCCCGACGTCGATATCGGTCTGCATTGCACCGACCCCTATGATTGCTCGCTCAAGGATCTGTGCTGGACGTTCTTGCCCGACCACAGTGTCTTTAGCCTGTACTGGTTAGGGAAGGAAAAGAAGTTTGATCTGCTTGAGCGCGGCATCGCGTCGATTTGCAAGATTCCGGAGGATTATGAACTTTCCGAAAAGCAGAGGATACAGAAGGCCTGTATTGAGAAGGATGACGTTTATCTCGACAAGGCCGGGATCAGGGATTTCCTTGCGACGCTGAAGTATCCGCTGTACTATCTCGACTTTGAGACGTTCAATCCGGCGGTGCCGCTGTTTGACGGGATGAGGCCGTATCAGAAGATCGCGTTTCAGTTTTCGCTGCATGTGGTTAAGCGCGAGGGCGCGGCGGCCGAGCATCATTCTTTTCTCGCGGACGGGCAAGGGGACCCGCGGCCGGGGTTCCTCTCGGCGCTGAAAGCGGCGATCGGGACGGAAGGGAGCGTCGTCGCGTATAATGCGGGCTTTGAGAAAGGCGTTTTAGACGAGCTTGCCGTGGCCTTTCCACAGAACGCGGCGTGGATCGATGACGTGGTTCGCCGCGTCGAGGATTTGCTGGTCCCGTTTAAGGCGTTCCATTATTATCATCCCGGCCAAAACGGCAGCGCGTCGCTCAAGCGCATCTTGCCCGCAGTGACCGGCGAGGGTTACGAGGGGATGAACATCAGCGACGGCGGCGCGGCGAGTCTGATCTATGAAGAGAATATCTTTGGCAGTGAGGCCCCCGACGAGGAAAAGGCCAAGATCCGCAAAGATTTAGAAGACTACTGCTGCCTCGATACCCAGGCAATGGTCGATATTGTTGGTAAGTTAAGAGAACTTTCCTAAGAGGGACGTGTGCTTTAGGGACGTGTGCAAAAGCACACGTCCCTAAAGCACACGTCCCCATAGACAAGGAGGAGATGATGGCACAAGTTGATCAGGGCGTTATTTTAAATGACGGCAAGGTTTCAGAGGTTCTCAAGTATTTCAACCAGGACGGCGGTGTCGATAAAAACAGGGAGTTTGTCGCCGGGTTTAAAAAGCGGAAGGCCGGCGGGAACATGGCGATGGGTATTGGGCTCGCGGTCGTGTGTGTTCTCGCGACGATCTACGGAGTCGCCGACGTTTTTACCGACGCGAGGCTTCCTTTCGGGGTCCTGTTCTTGATCGGCGGGCCCTTAGGGTTTGTCTTTAGTCTTGTCGTGCTTGCCAAAGGCATCGGCCGGTTCGCCGCCGCGTCGAATTTTTCTTACGCAGGTTCTCTCGATGAGCTTTGCAGGCGATTCTATTCGGCCGCGTTTTGCAGGGCAGGCACCGACTCCGAGTCGAGAGAGGATTATCTTGCCGACGCGTCGCATTTGATCCCGGCGGCGGTCCTGGAAAATTATCAGGGCGACGGGTGGACCTTTTTCGAAGGACGAGAAGAGAAGAAAAGCGATTCTGTGCCCATCAAGTGCAGCGCATGCGACAAGGCCCACGGGCATTCGGAAAGGACCTATATTTCCGTTCCTCTCAACGAAGATGTTGAAGGGGCCAAGGAGGGAAAAAAGGTACTGTATCTTGACTGTACGTATTGCGGATACAAGATCTGTTACAATTGCGTGGATAACGGCCATCCGTCGGAGCTCAGGTACCTTTGCCCGCAATGCGGCAAGGCATCCAACGGAATGAAAGGGCTGGCGAGCCGCTGGGCAACGTGTCGCCGGAAAGCCTCAAAGGAAGATACGAACTTTACGATTTCCGAAATGACGGTCAGCGAGGGCGACCGCATTAACGACAAGGCTGTCAATATTTTTGTCACTCTGAAGGGCGATCCTTACCGTGTCAAAAAGTTCAGGAACGTCGCGGTCAATATCGACGGCAGTTGGTTTCTCGCGACCCCCGAACCGCTGGTGCAATTGGATGTTAGTTGAATTTTAGGAAAAGTTGATTATAATAAGCAGGTAAAGAAAGGAGAAACTATGAATAAACTTATTTTAGGCGTTATCACGTTATCTGCGGTTGTTTCATTGACCGGGTGCAATACGATCAAGGGTCTCGGCAATGACGTTGCGACGATCGGTGACTGGATCACTGACGGTTCTGAGCACGTGGAAGAGAGCATCAAGAAGAACCCTCCCGGCTCCGGTATGGAAAAATAGTTATTAACAGCACCCGGTGCTTGAGCGCCGGGTGCTAAAGCTTAAGATCTTGTCCCCGTAGCTCAACGGATAGAGTGTTAGCCTCCGGAGCTAAAAATGCTGGTTCGATTCCAGCCGGGGACGTTTTCTTCCTTCCTTAAACTTCAGACATTTCTTTTCAAAGTAAGAAAATTAAGATACGATAAAAGCATTATTAATATTAATATTTCTCCTTATCATGGATCTGTCACAATATGTTTGAACAGCTCATCGCTTATTTCTCCAAAAGACACCTTCTGACCAACCTTATTTTTGTCGTTATTCTGATCGGTGGGATATTCGCCTGGAATAATACGAGTAAGGAAGAATTGCCGGATATCACATTTGACAGGGTTCGGGTTTCTGTCCGCTATTCAGGGGCGCCGGCGGAAGATGTCGAATATTTTGTGACCAAACCCATCGAGGAGGCTGTCCGGGGACTCGACGGCGTTTATAAAGTAACAAGCACAACGAGTGTGGGGCAGTCCAGTATTAACATCGAGATTGAGCAGGATTATCCCAACATCGACGAGGTGGTCACCGAGATCAGAAATACCGTTTTAGATGTCAACCTGCCGGACGAGATCATCGATGATCCCAGCATAAGGGTTTTTAAGACAAGCAAAAAAGCGATCATCGACATTGCCATTTATAATAAAGATGTCCACCTTCTGGACGTCGAAGAGAGGCGCGCGCTGCAGAAGTATGTGTTCGCCCTTGAAAATCAACTTCTGAGCCTCTCCCAAGTCAATAGCGTTGATCGGCGCGGTTATCTCCAAGAAGAGATCCAAATAAAGGTCCATCCCAAAAAACTCCTTAAATACGAGATCCCATTCAGTGCGGTTATGACGGAGATTAAGAACAATCATGTCAGAAAACCTGCCGGGAATATCGAAACCCGGGAAGAGCCCCAGGTCACGCTGGTTTCTGAATTAGATACGACGCAAGAGCTTGAAGATCTCATTATTCAGGGAGGATTTGAAGGGCAGGTGATCCGTTTAGGAGAAGTGGCGGATATCATTGAAGGTTTTGAAAAAAGCAAAGAGATCCGTAAAGTGAACGGCCGCCAGGCGATCACCTTGAGTGTTGTCAAAAACAGTTCTTACGGGATCATCGAGGCCATTGAAGAGGTCAACAAAGTTGTTAAAAATTTTAAAGAGAACAACCTTAAAGGCACGCCCATTAAATTGGTCCTTCTTGATGATGAATCCATTGATATTCGAAACAGGTTGTCTCTCATCGCTTTAAACGGGATGATCGGGTTCATATTAATTCTCATTATGTTGTTTATCTTTCTTAACAGGCGCGCGGGGTTGTGGGTTGCCGTGGGGATCCCGTTCACGTTTTGTTTTACGGCGATAGCTGCATCATTAATGGGATACACGATCAACGGAATGACGCTTGCGGCCATTATCATTGTGATGGGTATTATTGTCGATGACGCGATTGTCGTCGCCGAGAACATTACGCGTTTGTCAAACCAGGGAGTTGATCAAAAAGAGGCTGTCGTTAAAGGCGCTTCATATGTTGTATTGCCGGTTCTTGCAAGCATTATTACAACGTGTGTCGCCTTTATTCCCCTGTATTACTTTCAAGGGCATTTCGGAAAATTTATTGAGCCCATTCCTACGATTATATTTCTTGTTCTGGCTGCAAGTTTTTTTGAATCTATATTTATTCTTCCCGGGCATATGGGCATCAACATTCCTTTCCTGAATAAACTGAACGGCAAAAATAAAACAGCCCAGGAAAATAACAGAAAAAGCCATTGGTTTGAAAAGGTCGAAGACAGATATGGAAGGTTTGTTGAGAAGATCCTGCCCCTTAAAGGATTTGTTATAATTGCTTTCGTGTGCCTGCTGATCGCCTCCGGCTTGTTGATCAAGTACAAGTTTAAATTTGTCATGTTCCCTAATGAGGAGACAAGGGATATCGTCATCTCCGGAAGCGTCAGGACGGAGGCCAAGCGGTTCGAGACGGCGCGGGAAACGCGGAAGATCGAGGAGGTCATACTTAAGC
>DAOWBD010000125.1 GCA_030634235.1 Candidatus Omnitrophota bacterium
GAATAGTCAGTAGCACATCGCTTCAGGTCATCGCATCCCGGAGTCTCATCACTGTCAATTTTTATCTGTCGGACGTCAGTAGAGGCACATGTTCCGACACCACATTCTCCGTCTTCGTCTACGTTGACCCAATCCCCATAATTACATAAACAATCGCCGGCACAATTCACCGTATCTTCAGGCCCATTACATACACCGTCACCACAGAATGTCATCTCTTCCCATGCCAGACGAATTTCCGTAAAATGCGCGAGCTTAATGGCCTTTCCTTCAAAATCACTTGCGGTGCCTGTAAAGGTAAAAGAGGGTGTCCTGACCGGTGGTTTGTTGTAGATGTCAAGGAGGGCATTTCTGATTTCTTCCATATGAATCGCCCGGATTGGCGTTTGACCGCAGATCAAACTCGGATCGGTCCATGTAATCGGGGAAAGTCCGCATAACTCTCTCTGGTTATCAATCGAATTCCTTAGCTCGAGAAAATGCTGTGCCCGGATGGGCGTCTGACCGGCTGTTATATTAGCTGTCGGTTCCCCCCATTCGCCATAAGCTTCTCGCACCACTCCTAAATTGCACAATCCGGCAATAAAGAGAAGGATCGCTATGCTCAAAGACAAAGCGCATCTGCGTTTAAATGACTGTCTTGGATTTTTCACTCTCATGGAAAACTCCGCATTTTTTCAATACAAACTTAAAGTTACGGCGCATAGGTCGCGTAAAAACCCGGCCTTGTCACATCGGGGACCCAATCCATCTGAAATTCTCCTTCATTCGTCCCATCATTAATGGATAAAGACCCGCCGATAGTAACATCTCCGGTCGGTGTCATTTCAAAGTCATTCGAAGCGCCAAGACTTCCTCCAAAGTTGATCTTAAACCTCCCGCCATCGCTTCTATCAATGCCCATTGTATACCAGGTTCCGCCGGTCGTGTCCTGAAACCGTACAACACTGTCGCGACCGGCAACCTCGATGTCAATAGCACCGTTAACCTCGAGCTCATTATCCATTGTTCCCGTCTGTCCTATGCTCACACGGCTATCGTCCCTGACAAAAAACATCGTGTCCCCGTTAGCGTCGACAACAAGTAGGCTAGAGGTCTCATCGGAAATCCCTGCTCCCTGAACAACCAACATGGACCCCGGATCCGTATCTCCGATACCAACCCTGCCGTTGCCCTTAACGATCATCGCATCACCGTCATTACCGGCATCTGTGCTAAGCATAAGAAGGTCGGCCGATGTGTTATCGGCAGCAACTTCAAGGACAGCATCAGGAGCATCGTCTCCGATACCGACAAAATAATCCGTTCCCGCAGTAGGATGCTTGAGATAAACATCGTCCACATTTTGATCCCAAAGCCCTGCTAGCGGCCCCCAGGTCGCGGTGGCATCGCACAATTTTGCGTCCATTGTGACACTGTCAAAATAGATGGATCCGATCAAACTCGCGTCACAAGTCGGCGCTGTTCCGCGCGGAACCAGTCGCAGCCGGTCATAGCTCCCAAAGGGCGCGGGGTAGTAAGTACTTAACGTAAGCGTCTCCCCATAAACTGCGGCAACAGGCAGCAATAAGGCCATCAAAATCAGGATTGTTTTTCGCATAATATCACCCTTAAGATTATTAATTTCCTAAATTCCCCAAAAAAGATATTTCCACTGGTATTAAAAGTATAATACACTCTCAGGCGACAAGCAATTGCTAGCGTGATTATTATGGAAACGCTTTCTTGCCAACTTTATGCCTGTAAACAGATTAGGAAGGACGAAGAAGCAGGACAAATTCGCCGCGCGGCTTCTTTTGAGAAAAGTGATCAAGAAGTTCACGCGGCGTTCCCATCTTGACTTCCTCAAACTTTTTCGTCAATTCACGCGCGCAAACAACCTGAGAGCCCTTTAGAACCTCGTCGATATCTTTGAGCACTTTAAGCAGGCGGTGGGGCGATTCGTAGAAAATCACCGTCCTCACCTCGTCTTTGAACTGTTCTAGCTTCTTGCGCCGGGCGGCGGATTTCACGGGAAGAAACCCTTCGAAAATAAAGTTGTGACACGGCAGGCCCGACAATGACAGGGCTGCGATCAAGGCCGTCGCGCCGGGCACGATCGTCGTCGGAACATCATGATTTTTTGCAAGCCGAATCAGATGGTAGCCGGGGTCGCTGATACCCGGAGTTCCCGCGTCAGTGACGAGAGCAACGTCTTTATCTTCTTTGAGCATCTTTAAAAGATGCTCTGCCTTCTTGAACTTGTTATGTTCGAAATAACTTGTCAGCGGCGTTTTAATATCGTAGTGATTGCATAAAATGCGCGTGTGGCGGGTATCCTCGGCGGCAATAAGATCAACACTTTTGAGCGTTTCGACAGCGCGGTAAGTAATGTCCTTGAGATTGCCGATGGGAGTGGAGACAATGTAGAGCATATTATTCGACGGTAACGGATTTCGCTAAGTTGCGCGGCTGGTCGACATCGCAGCCTAACTGAACCGAGATGTAATAAGCGATCAGCTGCAGAGGAATCGCGACAAGAAGCGGCGTTAAGAGCTCGTTCGTCGATGGGATGTAAATGACATGGTTCGCGTGGCGCTTGATCGCTTCATCCCCGCGGGTAGCGATCGCGATGATCTTTCCCTTACGCGCGCGGATCTCCTGCATGTTGGAAATCATTTTCTCATACACGCTCGATTGGGGAGCGATACAGACAACAGCGCGGTACTCGTCAATCAAGGCGATCGGCCCGTGTTTCATTTCCCCGGCGGCATAACCTTCCGCGGGGATATAAGAAATTTCTTTCAGCTTTAAAGCGCCTTCCATCGCCGACGGATAGTTGAGGTTCCTTCCTAAAAAGAGAAAGCACCCGAAATGCGAATTTCTTTTTGCGATCCGGGCGATGTCAGATTTATGCCGCAGGATATCTTTGTACAGCGCGGGAACGTTCCTGAAATCTTTGATGATCTTTCGCCGGGCCCCTTCGGTGATCTTTTTCCGGAACGTGCTCATTTTAAGCGCCAGAAGATAGAGCATCGCGATCTGTGCGATGTAGGCTTTTGTCGACGCAACACCGATCTCAGGGCCGGCATGTGTGTAGAGAACCCCGTCGGATTCCCTCACCAGCGACGATCCGACAACATTGCAGATCGAGACCACCTTCGCTCCCTTCGCCTTGGCCTCGCGCACGGCGGCGAGCGTGTCCGCCGTCTCGCCCGACTGGCTGACCGCGATGATCAGCGTGTTCTTGTCGACGATCGGGTCGCGGTAACGGAACTCGCTGGCGGCATCGACACTAACGGGAATGCCCGCCAGCTTTTCGATCACGTATTTCCCGACGAGGCTTGCGTGATAGGCCGTGCCGCAGGCGACCGCAATAATATTCTTGACCGACTTCAATTTCGCACCGGTTAAGCCCAACCCGTCGAGAACGACCCTGTTGCCCTTTAGGCGAGCCTTGATCATCTGCTCGAGCACGCCGGGCTGCTCGTGGATCTCCTTAAGCATGAAATGCGCGAAACCCTGCTTCTGGACGGCATCCACCTTGAACATGACTTTATCGACCTTAGGCTTGACCGCCTTGCCTTCAAAGCTCAAGACACGCACACTGTTCTTTTTCAAAACCGCCAGATGCCTGTCTTTAAGATAAATAATTCTTTTGGTGTGATTTAAGATCGCAGGAAC
>DAOWBD010000143.1 GCA_030634235.1 Candidatus Omnitrophota bacterium
CCAATAAGATATACCAATATCTTCCATTCCTGTAATTTTTCCGGAGCGGTCAATAATCAAGGAGGGCATGATGAATAAATTAGACCCAAGAGCGTGTGGTTTAGCATTCGGAATTCTTTGGGCCGGTTGTATTCTACTGATGGGATTGGCCGCTCTTGTGGGTTCCTGGGCGCGGCCGTTTGTCGCCCTTTTCTCTAAGCTCTATGTGGGATACAGCGCGAGCGTTGCCGGGATCCTGATCGGAACCGTTTGGGGATTTCTCGACGCGTTTATCGGCGGGTGGGTTTTTGCGTGGCTGTACAATAAGCTTTTAAAGTAACAATACATTTCGGATCGAAAGGACACTAAGCCTATGCACCGGTACATGACTGTTTGCTTGCTGATCCTCGGGGTTCTTTCCTGCAAGGTGATCGCCGCCGAAGATGTCGATACGAAAATGCCTGCAGTCGCCGCCGCGGAGGCCTGGCTGAAGCTCGTCGACGACGGCCAGTATGCCGGAAGCTGGGAACAGGCCGCCGAGTATTTCAGGGCGGTCGTCAAGCAGCATTCGTGGGAAGATTCGATACGGCCGTTGAGGGAATCCTTGGGGAAAGTCACGGCACGGATCCTGAAGGCGCAACATCATGCAACGTCGGTGCCCGGAGCCCCGGACGGGGAATATGTGGTCATTCAATTTGAAACGTCGTTCGAGAACAAAAAAAATGCGATCGAGACCGTTACGCCCATGATCGACCCGGATGGCGTGTGGCGGGTTTCCGGCTATTATATTAAATAAAAAGTCCAATCATGAAGGGGGATCATATGAGTAAAAAAATTCTTTTTGCCGACGATGATGCGCATTTGGTCGAAATACTTCTGTTGAGGTTTAAAGCCGCGGGATACGAAACGGTTGATGCCTATGACGGGGAAGAGGCTCTCCTGAAGATGCGGGCACAGAAGCCGGACCTTGTTATTATGGATATCACGATGCCGAAAATGAACGGCTATACACTTGTCCGGGAGATGAAGGACGATGAGGCATTAAAAAATATCCCCGTGATTGTTCTCAGTGGCAAGGATACGATGCAGGATATTTTCCAGATTGAGGGAGTCGGAACATACATGGTCAAGCCGTTTGAGTTTGACGAGCTTTTAGCAAAAGTGAAAGAGATGTTAGGCGAACAGTCTTAAGGGGGCGCATCGCGTGAAAAAGTTAAGGATCCTTAGTTTCGTTTTAATTTTCATGTGCTGTGCCGCCATTGTTTTCGCGGTCAAGGCACAGGAGATTCCCCCGTGGATGGAGGATATCGAAGCGAGCAACCGGAGCACGTACCTAGTCCCGAAAGGCTCTCGACGAAAGGTTATCGGTTCCCAGATCATTGTTGAGCCCCCGAATGAATATGTCGCCCGGCGCCTTTATGAGATCGAAAGGGCCTTTGAGAAGCGTTTTAAGGTGATCGAGGAGAACCAGGAAAAGTTCCGGACGGAATTCGAAGATTTGAAACAAAGCATTACGGAGCTGAAGAACGATCATCGGTTGAACCAGGACCTCGCGGAGCTCAAAAGTGCTATCGAAGAATTAAGCGCGTTTAAGCGGAAAATGGAAGACGCTTTTTCTAAAGAGTCTGTTGAAGGCCCCGATGTGTCCGGCGAGACGGTTGAAGACGCGCAGAATGACGAGGAAGAGGAATTTGTCGCTGAAGGTTATTGACGGCTTTATAGTGTTGGACAGGTCGTCGCGATACTGCAGGAAACATCCCCATCATTTGTATCTAATCGAAACTGAACCTGCCAACCGGCGGTATTTGTCGCCTGGCATGTATAGATATTCTGGACCAAACATGCGTAGGTATTGCCTTCTTGTTCGATAATATTTAGTTGCAGCGTTGAATTGATTGCAGCAACATTTGCCAGGGCCAGCGGCGGCGTTCCGCCTTCCCGCGAGATATGCAAACGTACGGTTTCCCGGATCATCTCCAGATTAGCAACAGCATCTTTTTCTTTCGAACGGTTAACGCCCTTTGTGTAGTTGGGGACACCGAAAGCCGCAACGACACCAAGAAGGACAACAGCAATAAGCACCTCTGTTAGGGTAAAGGCAAAAATATTGGTTTTTTTAGGGTGCATGAATGTTTCTCCGGTTCGCGGTAGCAGAATTATTTGGTAAATCGAAACTTGCATATAATAGTAGCTTAAACCCGGTAAGATTTAAAGCGAAACTTTATATTTCATCCGTTTTCACCAGGTTTCGTTTAAACTGTTTTCAAGGGGTGGTCATTTAAGTTGACGGATTATTCCTAAAGTGCTACAATATAACAAATTCTGGAGATTATATGATGTCTAACAGCAAAGAAAAACTACTCAAGAATAAGAAAGCCGTCGAAGAGATCAACCGCCACCGGTGGATCGAGAGCGAAAAAATCGGGCACGACATTGGCTTTGAAACTGCTTCGGGTGACTGGCTTGAAAAATTTTCCTCCGCGTGGATGCAGTATCACATGCCCAATAGAAAAACCTCCGCAAGTTCTTCCAAATCCGCTAAACGAAAAACAGCCACTTCCGCTAAGACCCCGAAGCAAACAAAACCCTCCTGAAAGTCCAAGTAAAACCCTTTCCGTACCGGTATTGTATTAGCATAAAAACAGTTTAACTTTTTTCCGTTTTTGTGTACAATGTATTGACTTTATACTACTGATATTAGAACTAGAGAGGGGGCCGTATGGGAGTAGCAAAACTTGTTCTACTGCGTCATGGTGAAAGCACCTGGAATAAAGAAAATAAATTTACCGGATGGACCGATGTCGACTTATCCGACAAAGGCAGGCAAGAAGCCATTGCGGCCGGGAAAGTTCTCAAGGACGAAGGATTTACTTTTGATGTCGCCTACACGTCGGTTCTCAAGCGTGCGATCCGGACACTGTGGACCGTATTAGATGAACTCGATCTAATGTGGATTCCGGTGTTCCGCTCTTGGCGCCTTAACGAGCGGCATTACGGCGGTCTCCAGGGATTGGATAAATCCGAGACGGCGGCGAAATACGGCGACGAGCAAGTTCTCATTTGGCGCCGAAGTTACAATATCTGCCCGCCGGACTTAGAGAATACGGACGAGCGCTTCCC
>DAOWBD010000074.1 GCA_030634235.1 Candidatus Omnitrophota bacterium
CAAAAAAGAAAAATAGGAGAAAAATAGGGACGTGTGCTTTAGGGACGTGTGCAAAAGCAGACGTCCCTAAAGCACACGTCCCTATTTTTCTACTGGGCGATCAATTGACTTGAATCAAAATCGGTAAATCCGTCACCGGTGTGACATTGATGATCACGGGCAGGAACCCGTCGATGTTCATATTCTGTATCGGCTGCATCGGCAAAGGCAGTGGGACCCCTTGCTCATCGCGCTTGATCTGTAGATCGAACAGCGACGGGTTTAAGTCGATACCCCCAACATTCTTCATCACTGTATCGGTCACGGGAGAAGAAGCTGCCGCCGGTGCTCCCATGTCCAGGTAATTCGGTTGAAAACCCTCTGCAACCGGTGCCCATAATTCCCCCGCGCCTTTTTGAAGTCCGTTCTGCTCGAGAAACGCTTCAAATTCTCCATTCGGCATCATAAAGAGATCTTCATGCCTTTCTTCGCCCAAAATAATATCGTCGAGCGGAGACCAAAACTCCGAAATGCCGTTTCTTACCGTCTCTAAATCAACGCCCTGCTCCTTAAGGCCGGGATTCCAGCGGTAGAATTTCACAAGCAGATCCTGCTCATACATGGCCTTGCGCATACCTTCAAATCCCTGCACCGAAGTTCCATTGACCATGCTGACCGCCAGAGCCTCTTTTTCTCTAACCATCCTCTCGGTATCAACCGTATCTATCGCCGTCCGGAATGCCTTTAACATCCGGTTCGCCAATTCTCCCCTGTTATTGTAGTAAAGATCCACCGCTTCCGTCAGGTATGCGGCCACGAGAACCGGGACCCTCCGCCGGAATTGTTCCCTGGACTCCATGATCCTTCGCCCGCCATCGACCTCAGGATCGAAATCCTCCATCAGCTCAGCCTGGGTTTTCTTAGGGAAAACTTTGAGCAGCCAGCCGCCCACACGATGCTTAATTTGAGCGCTCATGCCAGCCCGGTCTATAGCTAAAACAAGCCGGCCCAAAAATCCCCATCGCTGCTGGCTCGTTCCCGAGGCCTCTCTCGTCGGGTCCGGAACATTGTAACCGAACACTGTTATCCTGGTTATCCACTTCATAATCGGCATGCCGGCATCTTCGACGACAACGAGCCGCCCTTTCAACTCTCCGGCACTCAGCCCCTTGAACCATTGAAGCCACTCTTTGCCTTTCGGCTCTCCCTGCGATTCGCCGCCGGCAGCGACGAGAACCTCAAGTCCCAGCCCCGTCGTCCATTGCGGATTAGCCAATATCTCCTCGAGCTCATCAACCCGGGCGGGATCTTCGAGAACCAACAGGTCATGAATCACAGGATGCTCATACTGTTTGTTCCTGTCCCCCGTGATCCACTTGATCATCGACAACAGAACGCCGGCCTCTTTATATTCAACCCATCGTCTTAAGAAACCGAGGACCGGCCGCTTGGCCAAAAGTGCCTCGTCAAATTGGGGAACAGCTAAATCTCTTTGCAGAAGTCTGATCAATTTCCAGAACTTCTCTCCCGTGATTTCATCCTTAAACTCCTGATCCTGTTCAAACTCTTCGAAATTGAAGTCCGGATTAACGCGGCCATTCTGATCGTAATAGCCGGTCTCATTCAATTTAGCGACGATGCGGTCAAAATCAAGGCCGATCTCTGCCATGGACTCTCTCGTAATCGTCCCGTACATCGCGCGCAGGTCCTTATTCGCGTCCAGCTTGTCCGCCTCGAGGATCTCAAGCAGCATCTCGCCGGTGACACCGGCTACTCCATGCTCTGCGATCGCAGCCTTAACACGCTCGGACTGCCAATCGACGGCCCTCGAGCCGTTCTGAATATGCGTCAAGACCTTGTGCGCGTCGGGAAACCGTTTCAGAAGAACGGCCGCGATCACCTCTTCATGCTCCGCGGAAACCCCACTGACAGACAACTCGACACCAGTTTGCGCCAGATCCGCGTATAAAGCGTTCTGGATCATCGCCTCTAAAGAATTAAAATGCCCGTCGGTGAGCATATAACCCTGGACAAGGTCTTCTCCGACAAGGCTCCGCAACCGCGCGATCTCATGTTCCGACATTTTCGGGATCCCTGCCCATTCCGGCGTGTGGTTCTTAAAGACGATCTTGATGCCTTCAAAAATACTTGTCTTTCCCCGCACACGGTGCCATTCGATATCATTACGGATAGCCGCATAAACGAATGTCATATGCCCTTCATTCAAATACAAGACGTCCGGGGCCCCGCCGACCCTTTTCATGAATTCAACATAACTTCTCGCCTGAAAACCGTATTGGACCCACCTTCTTTCGTTATTAGAAAAATCATCGTAAAGATGATGGAATAGATCTCCATCCTCAACCGATTGGATCAGCAAAAGATTCCCGTCGTTGTTAACATAATAGATCTTGACCTTATAGTCCCGCCCGATCGGGCCCACGTGGTTGTTTCCTTTAAAACTGACAATATATTCCAGCTGCTTTTCCGTGCCGTCCTCTTCCACCATCAGCGGATGTAAATTCTCGATCTGATCTAATTGAATAGGGTCCCATCTTTCCGTCTTCGCATTCCAAATATGTTTGTAGGCGTTGGTAATCATGGCATTGGCTGTTTTCTTCATCTTATTACTGTCAGCATTCTCATCCCCGGTCAAATGCCCGAGCCCGCCTTTTCCCCTTAACGCTGAATCGGCCAGAGCGATGGCCGTAATTTCTTCGGACAGGTCCAGAATAGAAAAAGCTGCTGTTTTAAATTTCTCTAATAGCCACTTGGCATCCGCACCGACGGGAATCAGACTCCCAAAGATTCTCGAAGGGATCTGGTCCTGTTCGGTCACAGGCGACGCGGCCGCGCGCACGCCGATATCCACTAAGGCAACCGTTATTTTAACGGCGCTATCTTTGCTGGGAAGCTGGCTTCTCTGCGCAGGATCCAAATTGACAGGACTGCTACTGCGCTCCAGGTTAATATCCGCAAGTCCGCGCATCCCTCCGGAGAAATATTTCCGCGGGATGACGGCCTTCTCGCCAATGTCATGTTCTTCCTTAATAAAATTATAAGCCCCTACTTTGAAGGCCTCAAGATACTGTTGATAAATCTTCTCTTTGATCTCCCGGTCCGCCACATCAACGCCTTTGACCTTATTCTGGTCGATATAAACTTTTCCTAAAAGCGTCTCGCGCAGGTTTTCCTTGTACCATTTAGCCAGGATCATAGCATTGTAGATCTGCCGCAGTTCGGCAAAATATTTCCCCTCATTCACTTCTTTTTCCAGTTCCGGGATAATGATCTCGCGGATGATCTGCGACGAAACATCGTTGGCCTCCGCCGCGTGTTCGCCGACGGTCGCCGCCGTTTTCCCTTTTCCCTTCAACGACGTTTGCCAGGAAAGATAATCCTCCTCGAGCATGACCTTCAGGTCCCGGCTGACCACAAAAACACTGTTCCCCTGTTCATACACCGCCGCCCGCCGGGGGACGATCCAGACCTTATTGAATGTCTCGATCGGGATATGCGTCGTCCCAAAGCGTTCATAAGCGGTCTTGTAGACCTTATCCCAGAATCTCTTACCAAGTTCATTCTCGGGATAAAGCAGCGAGGCCGTCATCTGTTTTAAAATATAATCCTGGGCGAGAAGATCGCGACCCATTGAGGTCAAGCCAAGCCCTTCCGATATGATCCGGTCTTTTTCGTACGGGGAAAGGTTCACCCACATCTCGTCATCGGGAATGGTCAAGGAGGCCAGAAAATACTCGACCATTCTCAACCCTTCCTGGTTCAAAGCCGGCCCGCGCACATTCGAATCGCCCGACTCAACGATGAAATCGAACAGCAGGGGATTTTCCGGATGAACCGTCATGCCCTTTATAAGTGGGGGCTCATACATCTGGGTCGGCGCGAGCATCGCTCCCGGAGCCGGTAGGCCGAGCACAGACGGGACGGTACTTTGTGCGTAAATATATTGGGGAGGAACAACAAAATTAAACGAGATAACCGCGATAAGTAGAGAAAGGGGGAATTTCCGCGCGAAGAAAGAAACTTTAGAAGATATCCGGTTGATTTTTATTTGAAACATATATTGAATCCCTATAGTTACAATAAAAAAACCACGTGAAAGAATATACAGGCTAACAGACGATCCTTCTGTCCATCGAAACCCTTGATTCCCTCCGTGGCGTGAGTACACCTCAAGGAATTAGAACTAATACTGATCTTGTTTTATAAGTATATCACAAATACAAGCACTTTCCAAATGTTTTAAACCATTGTCACTATTGAGTTTATGGTCTTAGAAAAGGCCGGTCCTATTAATAAATGGTCTTTGGATGGTCGCGGAAGTCGAGATACTCATCGAAGGTGGTGCCGACCCGATCGATAAACCCGTCCGGCGTGATCTCGATAATGCGATTGGCAACGCTCTGGAGCAACTGGTGGTCATGCGAGGAGAACAGGATCGTCCCGCGGAAGGCCTCGAGGCCGCGGTTTAGGGCCGTGATCGATTCGAGGTCAAGGTGATTAGTAGGCTCATCGAGGATCAAGACATTTCCCTGAGCCAGCATCATGCGCGAAAGCATGCAGCGCACGCGCTCGCCACCGGAGAGAACAGTCACGGACTTCAGCGACTCTTCACCGGAGAATAGCATGCGCCCCAAAAATCCGCGCACAAAATCCTGATCAGTATTTTTCGTATACAAACGCAGCCAATCCATCACCGCCAGGTCGCGTTCAAAGTATTTCGTATTGTCCTTCGGGTAATACGCCTGCGTGGTAGAGGCGCCCCATTTGAATGTCCCGGCATTCGGTGCGACCTCGCCAGTCAGCACCTGGAACAGCGATGTCTTCACAAGGTCGTTGGACCCAAGAAACGCGATCTTGTCTCCCTTCTCGACGGTAATTGTCAGATCCGTAAACATCACCTGCCCATCTATGGATCTCGACAATCTGTCGATATGGAGCAAATCATTGCCCGCTTCTTTCTCCTGCTCAAAATTGATATACGGGTATTTTCTCGAAGACGGTTTAAAATCCTCGACCGTCAGTTTTTCGAGGATCTTTTTGCGGCTCGTGGCCTGGCGGGACTTTGAGGCATTGGCGCTGAAGCGCGCGATAAAATCCTTCAACTCCTTGCGCTTGTCCTCGGTCCTCTTACTGGATTCGGACCTTTGTTTTAAGGCAAGCTGGCTGGATTCAGACCAGAACCTATAATTGCCGCTATAAAGCTGAATCTTGCCAAAATCAATATCGGCGATATGCGTGCAGACCTTATTAAGGAAATGCCGGTCGTGAGAGACAACGACGGCGGTATTATTAAAATTGCACAAAAACTCTTCGAGGTACATGCACGTCTCAATGTCGAGATGGTTGGTGGGCTCGTCCAAAAGCAGAATATCCGGATTCCCAAATAACGCCCGCGCCAGCAAGACACGCACCTTGTCGCCGGCCTCAAGCCGGCTCATCTGCATCTCATGCAATTCTTCACGAACGCCGAGGTCGCTTAAAAGCTTCGCCGCGTCGGATTCGGCATTC
>DAOWBD010000046.1 GCA_030634235.1 Candidatus Omnitrophota bacterium
AAATAGCCATATTTTTGTGTCATTGCGAGTGAGCAATTTTTGTTTTTCAAAAATTGCATACGAAGCAATCTTCATTCTCGTCGAGATTGCCGCGTTGCTCCGCCTGCCTTCCGGCAGGCAGGCTCCTCGCAAAGACAAAAACAAGTAAAATACACTCATGTGACCCTGCCCGTTCGCGGGGATGACAGTGTGGCGCAATGAACTAATTTAGACAGCAATGACTTTAGGTATTTATTCAAACATTAAGCAGTACAGGGTAAAGATGAAAAAAGCGATCTATTCAAAGGATCATAAATGTCTGGTTGGTAAATTAAAAGAAGCTCGCAAGGAGGCGGGTTTGGATCAGATAAAGGCGGCTAAACTGTTGAAGACAACCCAATCCTATATCTCAAAGTTGGAATCAGGCCAATGCAGGATCGATGTCATTCAATTAAAAGAAATTGCGAAGGTTTATAAAAAGAAAATGAATTATTTCATAAAATAGCACCTTCGTCAGCAAAACTATAATATTTGTTATCCCCGATAATAATGTGGTCTAACACATTAATCCGCAAAATCTTACCGGCAGAAGATAACTCCTGTGTAAAGCGTTTGTCTTCTTCGCTCGGTGCGGGATCTCCCGAAGGATGATTATGAATACAGATGAGAGAAACAGCGCATTGCTGTAAGGCCATTTCAAAAATTTCTCTAACGATCGGAGCGGAGTAGTTGACAGTCCCTTCTTCGACTTCCTTTATATGAGTCACCTTATTTCGCGAATCTAAAGCCAGGACTTTGACGACTTCTTTTTTTAAGTCTCGCATTCTTGGCATGAACATGTTCACGACGTCTTCAGCCAATTCTATGCATAGTCCTTTTTCTTTTGTTTGATCTTCCCTGAATCTTCTTCCGATTTCTATCGCCGCTTTTATTTGCGCAATCTTTGCCGGCCCCAAACCTTTAAGTTTCTTCCACTGTGACAAATCAGCATGACTCATCTTTCGAAACGTCTTAAACTCGGCTAATATTTTTCTTGCCAGGTCAATGGCGCTTTGCCCCTTCATTCCTGTTCTCAAAAGAATGGCCAAGAGTTCGGAATTGTTTAACGTATGCTCTCCGTTATTAAACAACTTTTCTCTAGGCCGATCTTCCTCCGGCCAATTATTAATTGAGGGTATATTGCTATTCATTCTTTATCTTCGCTTGTATACAAATATGGTTATAAGCGAAAAGGGGAGTTTATTGATTAAAGCTTTTGGGGGATGAATCAGGGGGAATCGCTTTAAACATACTGTTTTGAACTATAGCATATGTTTTCTATTTAATCAACTCTCACATGTCAAATGATAAACTGGCACACACATGGCACATAAAGCCTGTGCCCTTGAGCATTTCTTGAACTTAATTTGATGTAAATGAACCTCCCCGCCTTGAAAGGCGGGGTATCAACATGGAATCCTGACAGGAAGTTCTCCTCGCTAATCAAAGAACATTACCATTTAGAGACCGTCGGAGCAAAACTCTACGAAGACTGGCACCGGGGGGACCTCAAGCAAAAGATATTCCTCAACCGGCTCATCCGCTTGCGGAAGAAAAATCTCCCCGACTCCGAAACCGTCCCACTTTCCCGATAAACTTAGTACACCCCGGTCAAAATTTATGATAAGATAATTGTTGTTCAAAGACGGACGATATTTTTTTAACCGCACGAAAGACCAGAGATGGCCCCGTTCAAAAGATCACTGGCGATCCTCAATTCCTCCCTCGTCCTTGTATTTGCCGCTTATATCCCGAATGTCATTTTCACCCGGATGGTCCATCTCCACTGGGAGATCCCGGCCATTATCTTCATTCTCCCACTGAAAGTCTTCATCTACGGCGGGATCTACGGGATGATCGTTGAACTGGCCAGCAGGGAAGAAATAACCCTGAAATTTAACCGTTTTAAAATAAACGCGAAGAAATACTGGAAACATTATTTAGCTTTAACCGCGGTTCCCTTATTGTTTTATTTCGCGGTCGTAACGCGCGGTGCTTTGTTTGCGAAAATGGACGCGTTCTCGTTCTTTTCTTATATAAACCCGTTCATTTTATTCTTGATGTCCTCCATGATCATCCGGGATAAATACATTAAGCCCTTGAACCTGAAAGAAAAAAGGATCCCCACGCCTCTTCCCGTATTGATAACAATGCTGGCCCTCTTTACCATCGGGCTCCTCATTCTTCATCTTCCCAACACTCTCCGGATCCCGAGTTTCGAGCTCTCGCGTATTACAAAATTCGCCTACATCTACATCAGTTTTCTCGTCTTTATTTACTTTGCCCATTTGGCCCTGGAGCAATACCCGGAGGTGGAGAACACCTTTGACCATGAAAAGGAAATTTATTTTGTCAACGCACTCGGCGGCGGGATCGCATTCCATATCTCTTCGGTATTGCTGCGCATGTATCCTCCGGTGTTCGTCGTGATCAAGGCCCTGACGCCCAAAGATTACAGGTTTCGCACGTTCAACCGCGTCTTCTGGAAGAACCATTTCTATGCGCCCGGCAAGCTCGTTGCCATGACGTGCTTCACATCGAACAGCATCGACACCTACCGCATCGCCCAGGAATTCAGGAAACGCGGCTCAAAGGTCATCATCGGAGGGCCTCATGTCACATATTTTCCCGACGAAGCCTTGGAGTATTGCGACAGTGTCGTTTGCGGAGAGCTCGAAAGTGTCTGGCCCGACGTGATCAGGGACTACGAGAACGGTACCCTGCAACCCAAGTATGCCGGGACCCCCGTCGAAAACTGCCATGCAATGGTCCATCAGGAGCTTCTGAATTCCCCGCCGGAGATCATCAAGGACTTTCTTGAAACCTCCCGGGGGTGTAAATTTAAATGTTATTTCTGCACCGTCCCTTCCCTGAGCCAGGGAAATTTGCGCAAGCAAAAGATATCCGATTTCGTCGAGCTGTTAAAGAAAGTTAAGGAAAAATATCCTCACGTCATTTTTATTGATAACAACATTTACAGCGACCCGGCCTACACCAAGGAACTGTTCCTGGCCCTTAAGCCCTTAGGGATCAAGTGGTCGACCCAGTGCTCGATCGACATCGCGAAAAACAAGGAACTGCTTCGGCTCGCCAAGGAAAGCGGCTGCACGTGCCTTTTATTCGGGTTCGAAATATCGGAAGGGTCCTTCGAGAAGGCTCAAGGCGGGAAACTGGCTTTAGTCGACCACTACAGAGAATACGCCAGGGAAGTTAAGAAAATGGGCATCATGATCAAGGCACATTATATCTTCGGGTTTGAATCAGACACGTTCAAATATCTTTGGAGGTTCTGGAAATTCTGTTTTGCGATCAACCCGTTCGCGACGGCCCTGTCGATCTTAACGCCGTTCCCGGGATCGCAATTTTACTATGATACTGTTAAGAACGACCGTATCTCTAATCTGAACTGGCGCCATTACGGCAGTCAGACGCTGGTGTTCAACCATCCCCACATGAACAACTTCATTCTTGCCAGGGTTTACCCGTTCATTTTTCTTTTCTTCCTTTTTACCACTTCAAAGCTCGGCTACGTCCTTTTGTTCCTGGCGATCATCAATATCATCGGGATCATATAGTCCGCTTGTAAATGAACGCCAAGCTGACAAGCCCGTAAAAAATATAATACGCCGCGAGAACCGAGCCGCATATCTGCCAGAAGTTCAACGGATAGATGAACGTCGCGAAAATGATCGTGTAGAAGACGGCCTTGCGCGTCACCACATCGACGGACGTGATCACACTGACCAAAGAGACAATATGATATTTGCGGCTATATAATTCGCCGATCTGGTAAAGAGTCTTGTGCGCGAACTGGGCCTCTTCAAAATCGCGGTTCACCAGAAAAGAGCAGACCCCGACAACACATTCCCCTCTTTTCACCTGAAGAAAAACACTCGCCACAAAGAGCGCGGCAAGCGGCAGGATGTGTTGGAATTGCCGGGTCATAACAACAAACACAAGAGCGCCTAAAAGAAGGACAAACGCCGTTCTCTCCATATAAAAAAGGCGCCGGAACTTTTTGTAGAGAGCTCCGGTCTCCGGATCTTTCGAGGCCTCTTCCCTAAATCCCGGCTGCGAGATGAGATACAGGAACCACCGATGGACTTGCTTATCCGTTTTGATCGTACTGATAAGGGAATTTATACTTGTAATGGGAAGATCGTCTGATTGATACATGATTGTTGATGCCTTTTTTATCCCGGGAAAGCCCTGAAAAAAGCTTAATATTAATCGACGGCAACGTCAAGAACATTGCGTTCTCATTATTTGACTCTCTATAAGAAATAAGGTACACTCAGAGAAAAAGGCCGCGGATAATCCGGCCTGTAATGAAAGACCCCATGAAAAAATACCTGCTGACCCTTATCCTTACCATAACTTTAGTGAACATTGCTTCAGCCGCTTCCGAAAACCTGAAAATCATTACCCTCAAAAGCGGCTCAACCCTCAAAGGCAAGGTCCTTGAACTCACGGACGGAATCTATACGGTGGAAACCTCTGATCTTGGCCGCATGCAAATCCCGGAAGCGAATATTATAAGCATCCTGTCTCCACAAACGGCAGGCTCACAAAACTCCACGTCGGGCGGGAGCAATAACTCACAGAAAGCGCAGATCAAAAACCAGGTCAACCAGGTCCAGGGCCAAATCCTTTCGGACCCGGGACTAATGATGGATCTTCAGAACATCTTTGCCGACAAGGAGGTCCAGAACATGCTCTCGGATCCGAAACTCTTAGATGACGTATTAAGTTACGACCCTGAGAAGATGCAGCAGAATGAAAGCGTTCAGGACCTCATGCAAAACGAGAAAATGCAGAATCTCATGGAGAAAATCCTCAAGACAATGCCCGCCCAAGAATAGGCAGGCTCACGATTCCGTCAAGACACCTTTGAGTGATTCAAGATAAAGCTTAAAAGTCTTAACCAGCGCGTCAGGCCCGTGCACCCATATACAAAAACTCCCTTGCCCGGTTATCATTGATTCAACCGGCACCTCGTCGATCGCAAAGCCCATCTTCGATGCCTTTAAATAAAATTCAGCATGAACATCAAACCCTCTCGCTTTGAGGCTGATCTCCTGGGCAACCCGCCGGCGCATCCCCACAGAACCTGAGCCAATATCCATAACCGGAATATTGAACAACAGCCTGCATAAAAAATAATAAAGCCGGCTGCATACCTTGCGCGTGAACGGGGCCCTGTTGACCTCCCCCCGGTATCGTGATGCGACGGTGATATCATTCGCTTCAAGCCCTTCTAACAATACCGGGATAACATCCGAGCCAAAGGGAAGGTCACACTCACAATAAATGATCTTCTCGCCTTGCGCGTCATTCAATAATCTCTGCAAAGTCGCCCCTAATCCCCTGTTCGACAGATTATAAAAACATCTGGCCTCAGGATACCGGAAGGCAACCCTTTGGAGAACCTCCCCGCTCCCGTCGGTGCTCCCATCGTCGCAGAGCAGGATCTCATAGTTCATCCGAAGCGGATCCATTACATCGACGATCCTGGCGATCGCATCTTCAACCATTCCCGCAGCATTATAAATTGGAATAACAACGGAGGTCTCGATCAATTATGGGTCTCCTTCCAAACCCCGCGGAAGAAATCCTTAAAAAGCTTTTCATAGTGATCAGCCTTTTGGTTCTCCCCCTGCTGCCGGTAATACGCTACCGCTTTATTCAAATATTCGCGGGCAGAAGCATTCTCACCCAAAGCAGCACAAACTCCAGCGAGATTATAATAAGCATCGGCGTAATCGGGATCTACAATAACGGCCGTCTCGAGAGCCTCCTTCGCTTGCTCATTCTCACCGATATTCATCAGCGCCTCTGCCATCGAGAAATAGATAACGGAATCATCAGTCCTGATCTTAAGGGCTTCTTTAAAACTTTCGACGGCCTTTTCCGGAAATTGATAGCGGATGTACACAAGGCCAAGGTCGGTGCGCATTAAAGCACTTTGCGGATTCGCGCGAACAGCCGATTCATACAGCGCCACTTCTGTTTTTCCGTCGAGATTCCTCACCCATATCCTAGCCCCAAAAAGAACAGTGATCATCACCGTTATCACCGCCGCGATCGTCGAGGCGCGAACCTTGAGAAATCGCTTCTCGCTTTGGAACAACTTGTTCATAGACCACCCGAATAACAGGCAAAACCCGAGCGACCCGGGGTAAAGATACCGTTCGGCGAAATAAACCCCACTGGGCACAATATTCGATCCCGGCAGAAGCCCGATAAAAAACCACCCGACACAAAAAGTAATCAACGGGTTCTTTTTAAAGTTCTTGAACGCAAAATATCCAATGCCGCCAAGCACGACAAAGGAGATCAGCACCTGCGGGTCGAGGATCGACTGCGTCATAACAGAAATACGATCGAAATCCTCCTGACCGAACGAGAATATCCCCTTGGAAATCACATGGTTAAAGGTCAATGTCGCCGGGAAAAAGCTGATATAAACATATTTCGCCCAGGCCTTGACCGTCACGAGCATCGTTAAATAAAAACTGTCATACAAATAGCGGCCGCGCGTGATCGCCCCAAGAGTCAAGAGCTTGGCAAGGACATAAGATGCCGAAAAAAGAAACAGCGGCAGGGTCCTTAAGAATATCTTTCTGTACGGGATTTTCTTTGACATGAAACACGCGTCATAACAGAGGAACAAGACCGGTAATGTGATGCACAGCTCGTGGAGATAGATCGACGCCAGGGCAAAGCCAAGTGATGACAGATAGTACGGGCGGTTGAGCCCCCCGTCGTCACGCTGCCCACAGATATAAAAATAAAAGGAAATGAACATCAAGTTGATCCCAACCGCATCGACGCTTCCCGTCAAAGAAGACACATACTCGATATGGACGGGATGAAGCGCGAATAATAAAGTGCCTAAAAAAGTGGCAAGCCGGCCCCGAAGAAAAAACAGACTGATCTTATAGACAATAATGATAGAAACAAGATAATTGATAAAAGCAAACACGTGATACCCGAATGGGTCGTCACCGAAAGAATGATAATTGAACGCGTGAATCAATGTCTTGATCGGCGAGAAGACCCCTTCCTGCCCCGGCGGGGGTTGATAACCGAGAAAGAATTGTGGGAGATTTTTCCAATCCTGGATCAGGGACCAGTCGACAATGAAAGCGTAGTCATCCATAAAGAATGGATTGTGAAACACGTTACTGTAAGCCAGGAAGGTCAGTAAACATATCGTCCCTAAACTGATCCATGGATTGTGAACCCATTTTAAGAACCTCGTCTGCATATTCACTCTCCTCACATTAACACTGCACGGCTTCGCGCAGAGACTGTTTGATCAACTGGTTTTGTGTCGACTTTCTTAGGCGCTTTGAACTGGATCGGCCTAGAGTCAACAATACGCGTCGCCGGAGGTGGTTTAATCCCCAACCTCACCAAAATAATCCGCCAGACATGATGCGCATAGAACGTAAAATAGTAGAACGGGTCCGGA
>DAOWBD010000189.1 GCA_030634235.1 Candidatus Omnitrophota bacterium
CTTCGCAATATGGTCTTTTTCGCCTTTGCCGCCTATTTTGCGTTTCTTGCTAACTTCCAGTATTTGTCGACAGAAGAATTCTTGCCGGACCGGTGGAAGGGCCCGACGTTCCGGGCAGTCTGGTCGACGGTCCTCAAAGCTGTTTTGATCATTTGGATCATTAATTACGGAAACCAGATGTTGCTGAGAGGGTATTACGATTTTGATAAATTCGAACGCAAGAGCGAATTCGGAGGGCTCTCGCAACGTAACTTTGCCCATAAGGCCGCAGATTTCTTGGTTGATAATGGCATTAAAGGAAATTTCTTTAATGATTTTAATTCAGGCGCGTATTTGCTCGGGAGGACATCTCCCGATATAAAGGTATTTATCGACGGGCGCACCGAAGTCTACGGGGCTAAGTTTTACAAAAAACACCGTAAAATGTGGGAGGGCAACACGGCATTATTCGATGAGGCCGCTGACCGTTACCGCCTGACAGGGGCTTTTTTAAACTCGGTTTATGTTCCGGCTCCAGAAAAACTCATCAAACATCTTTATGATCATAAAGATTGGGTTCTTGTGTATTTTGATTATGATGCATCCGTGTTCTTGAAGAATGTTCCGCAAAACCGTCCATGGATCGACCGCTATCGGATGGATCTGGAGCAGTGGCAGGTCAAAGAGGCGGAGTTATTGAAGATCGGAACATATAAAGTGATTCCTTACCGGTATGTGAACCGGGCTTATGCGCTCTATAACATGGGATTCCCAAAAAAAGCTGAGGACGAGGCCGTCGAGGCGCTGCGGATCGAACCTTATAATGAGAAAGCGCACAAGCTTTTAGGGAAGATCTATAATGAGCGGGGAGAATTTGCCCGGGGTTTTGAAAGCCTGCGCAAAGCGAAGCTCTTGGCTCCTGAAGATATGAAGATACGCTATCAGATCGCTTTAGCGTTGTATCATCTCGGGGAGCTTGAGCAGGCTCGGGAACAATGTCAAAGGGTCGTATCTCTTAATTCGAAAGATCCGGATGCGCTGGCGTTATTATTACTGATCCAGACGGCAGAAAAGCAGAAATGAAAAGAAGGAATTTGATCAGAGGAGGACGATGACCGATAATTTCTGGAAAAAGATCGATCGTATTTTGGGGCTGCTGCCTCTCGCGGCGATATTTGCCGTGCTTGTTGTCAGCGCTAATGTTGAGATCAAGGATCTCGACCTATGGCTGCATATTGCTATGGGCAGGTTCATTACCCTGCACCGATTTGTTCCCAGCGTCGACGTTCTATCCTGTTCCATTGCGGGCGCTCCTTGGGTCAATCACGAATGGTTGTTCCAGATCATTGTTTACAATATTTTTAATGCCTGGGGATCGCAAGGGCTCATTATGATGCAGGTCGTGGTTGTTGCTTTAACGATGCTTCTTCTTCTTTGCCTGGGGTATGACAAAAAACGGCAGCTTTTGACGACGGTCATGTTGTTCATTGTTTACATGATCTATCAGCAGCGCTTTACGATCCGGCCGGATCTCTACAGTCTATTATTTTTTACGATCTATATTTTTGTTCTTTCCCTTCATATCGACAAGAAATGGGCTGTCCCGGTACTGTTTGTTGTCCAGATCTTTTGGAGCAATATGCACGGGTTTTTCTTCTTTGGGCCGCTGTTCATTCTGATCGGGATTGTCTCTGAATGGATCCGGAGGAACGTTAATCTTCCTTATGAGTGGAACGAGTCGGGAAAATTAAGCGATGAC
>DAOWBD010000043.1 GCA_030634235.1 Candidatus Omnitrophota bacterium
ATATGTTCAGTTTTCTCAAGACATTATGCTTGCGAAGGACGATTGTTCTGACGATGGGCATTGTTCTCTTCTTAACAGCGAATGCGTTCGCCACGGTTGTGCATTTGTATTCGGGAGACATCATTCAAGGCGAGATCGTCGAGCGTGATGATGAATTGATCAAGATCGACACTGGGCTTGGTATTCCGTTTACCTATTATCTTGACGAAATCCAGACGATCAACGGGCAATCTGTCGCTCCGGTAGAAGAAGTTGAAGCGCCGGAAGTCGTCGAAGAACCGGAAGTCATCGAAGCACCGGAAGTCGTCGAAGCATCGGAAGTCGTCGAAGAATCGAAAGTTGTCGAAGCACCGGAAGTCGTCGAAGCATCGGAAGTCGTTGAAGCATCGGAAGTTGTCGAAGAACTGGAAGTCGTCGAAGCATCGGAAGTCGTTGAAGCACCGGAAGTCGTCGAAGCATCGGAAGTCGTCGAAGAACCGAAAGTTGTCGAAATTCCCAAAGTCGTTGAGCTGTCGGAAGTCATCATTCCGACGAGAGTCGTCGAACCTCCTAAAGTTGTCAAGCCATCGAAAGTTGCCGAGCCGCCCAAAGTTGTCGAACCGATTAAACCAGTATCTACCAAAAATGTTGCCACTCTTGATGGCGTCGATGTGTTCAAAAAGCAGGACTCTCCTGTTGCTGTTAAGCCGGGGGAAGCTTTCGGTCGCAATACGGCTGCTGATCCAGGTACGCGCTTTGAATCGCTGGTTACGGCAGAGATCAATGAGGGCTCAAAAGGAGCTGAGTCTGCTGAGGCGAAATCCGAACCGAAAACGGATTTCATAAAAGTTTCTCTGCAAAAGGCCGATCAATACCTCAAGGTTTGCGCGAAAAACTTTAAGGAAACTGACGCCCTCGTCCGGAAGAAATTGCCCTTTATTAAGGAGAAACTTGACGCGATCCCGATGAAAGTGCGGCGGGATATCTTGATCCTCATCGCATCTTTCATGGCGATCATGTATGTTCTTGTCTGCCTTCCTCTCATGCTCGTTGCCATGAAACTCGGGAGAAGGCATTATTGGCTCGTCTGGATCCCGTTGGCCCAGGTTTTTTATTTTATTTACATGGCCAAGAAGTCCTTGTGGTTTGTGATCCTCTTATTGTTGCCGATCCTTAATATCTTTGTGGTGTTGTTCTTATTTGTCCATATCCTAAAGCTGCTTAAGAAATCCCTGTGGTTAGTTCTTTTGATCCTTATTCCCGGTGTTAATATCTTTACACTGTGGTATTTGGCGATCTCCAAAGCGAACCTGCCCGTAGGCCGAATATCCGAAATGGTGTAAGCAAAACCCCTTTTTCCCGACTATACTCTATTATAGCCATAGGTCACAAAGTAAGACTTTCCGAACCCAATAATGCCCAATTTATGACCTAATAGAGTATAAATGGTGGACCAGACTTTCATCTCGACATTTTTGGGGAATTATTGCATAATAACATACTGAAATTCAGGTAATATCATGGAAATATTAAAGACAAAACAATCAATTCCGCATTTGATCGATCGGATCAGGGCCAAACAAGAGGAAACCCACCGCTGGTTGGAGTCCTATGAGGGTGCTAATGAGCTGCCTCTCTACTCTTCGGTCGATATTCGCAATGCCGGCTTCAAGGCTGCCGTGGTCGATACGAACATCTTTCCCTCGGGATTTAACAATCTCTGTGAACATGGCCTTGAGGATTCGGAGGCATTTATCCGCGAAGCGATCAATAAGCGTGTGCCGGGTTGCAAGGATATCCTCATTGTTGCTGAGGAGCATACGCGCAACACCTGGTATCTCGAAAATATTCGCATTCTGCAGCAGATCATCGAGCGCGCCGGCTTTCGGGTCCGGATCGCGACGTTTTTAAACGTCCTGCCGGCTTTTTGCGAGAAGGCCAAGTCCGTGGTGCTCGAGACGGCGACCGGCGAGCTGGTGAAAATATACTGTTTCCGCCGGATCCTCGAAGAATACAAAGATGGTCGCGAGCATTTCGATCTGATCATCATGAACAATGACCTGACAACCGGCATTCCGGAAGTCTTGAAGGATTCAAAGGTCCCGATCTATCCGTCGATCCAGGCCGGCTGGCATTCGCGGCTGAAGTCCCATCATTTCGACCACACGCGCGATCTCATTTATGAATTCGCGCGTATCCTCGACGTGGATCCCTGGCTGTTTTCCTGTCTGTACGATGTCGTCGACGGGGTCGATATTAACATCGAATCAGACCGCCAGAAGTTAATGGATTCCGCGGCTGATCTTTTCGAAAGGATCGGGGCTAAATACCGCGAGCATCAGATCAATGAGAAGCCCTACATTTTTGTCAAAGCGGATTCAGGGACCTATGGCATGGGCGTTTTGCCCATCGAGGATCCGTCCGATATTCTGCTTTTGAACCGCAAGAGCCGCAACAAACTTCACGTCGGGAAGAGCTCGCAGGTGATCGGGCGTTACCTGTTGCAGGAAGGCGTTCCGACGATCTACAATATTGACCAGGAAGTCAGTGAGGTCTGTATTTATCAGGTTGAGAACAACCTGATCGGCGGGTTCTATCGCTCGCACAGCTCGAAGGGGCAGCGCGACAATCTTAACTCCCGCGGCATGGAGTTCAAGAAGATGTGCCCGCATTTAAGTAAGTACGGCGACTGCGGCGTGCATCATGACATTAATATTTTCGACGTGTACCGCATTTTAGCCCGCATTGCCGGCATTGCCGCGCACCGTGAGATCATTCAACTTGAGGCGACAAAAAAATGAACTATGTTTTCTTAATGGATCCGTTGGGCAGCGTCAATGTCAAAAAGGACACGTCTCTTGCCTTGATGGTCGGCGCCCACCGCAAAGGGCACAATGTTTATTTTCTGCCGGACGGCGGGACCGTCCTCAAAGGCGGCCGGCTGCAGTTTCAAACGGTGAAGGTTACGCCGCAGTACGATGTTGAGCATCCGTTTATTGACGATACGCCGACGCTTCTCTTTGAGGATGATGTCGACGTCGTTTTCATCCGGACAGATCCTCCCTTTAATGAGAAATACCTGCACAACACGTGGCTGCTTGACCATCTGCCGGCGCGCGTTGCCGTGATCAATGCCCCGTCGGGGATCCGTACGGTCAATGAAAAGATCTGGGCCTCGCGGTTCACATCGATTGTTCCGAAGACGCTGATCGCCTCGAAGCGCGACGACCTGCTGGGTTTTTTGGCCGAGGAAAAAGATATTATCGCCAAGCCCACCGACAGCTACGGCGGCCAGGCGGTCTTTTACATTAAGGCCGGCGGATCCAACACGAACGTGATCCTCGAGACCTTAACGGACAATTGGCAGCGGGATATTATTGCGCAGAAATATGTTCCCGCGGCGGCCGAAGGCGATAAACGTATCCTTCTTCTCGACGGCGAGCCGCTCGGCGCGGTCCTGCGCCTTCATTCCGAGGACGACCACCGCAACAACTTTTTCTCCGGCGGCAAGCCGCTGGCGACACAGGTCACCGCGCGCGATCGCGAGATCATCGGTGTGCTCAAGCCGGAGCTTGCGAAACTCGGTCTTTATTTCGTCGGTATCGACATTATCGGGGATTACCTGATCGAGGTCAACGTCACTTCCCCTACTTGTCTTCAGGAGATGAACCGTTTGTATGACAAACAGCTTGAAGACGACGTGATCCGGTTTTCGGAGGAACTTGTAGGGAATAATTAAGGAGATAACAATGTCCGAATTAACTTTGTATTACAGGGCGATGTGCCCTTATTGCCGGAAGGTCTTGTCGTTTATGGAAGAGAAGAATATTTCCGTGGAGATGAAAGATATTTCGGGAGATCCGGAAGCGAATCAGGAATTGATGACGCTCGGCGGGAAAACCCAGGTTCCCTGCCTGAGCATCGACGGCAAGGCCCTTTACGAATCGGACGATATTATTCAGTGGTTATACTCTATTAGGTCATAAATTGGGCATTATTGGGTTCGGAAAGTCTTACTTTGTGACCTAATAGAGTATAGGTGAGAACTAAATATACATTTTTCCAATTTCTGAGGCGTCAAGCTTGCGCGCGATGATGGTCCGCTTTTGGTTGCGGTCGCTGACTGGCCAGCATTCGATCTCAAGCGGCGCGTCGTCTTTGTATTTCGAGAATTGCTGGATGAGGCCGGCGGTTGTCGAGAGAATGTCGTCGGACGGGGCCTCTCCTTTTAACAGGAGCGTCGGCCCGGCTTTCGCCTTGTCCGCGAAGATCATCACGTGATCATCGCAGTGCGCGTAGCGCAGCAGCGCGTCGTTCTCCCGTTGGTCCCTCCCGACGATCGCTTTAAACTTATCATTGATGCGAAAGTGTCTTCCCCATTGCAACGCGATGGTCTCGCGGAAGTTTCGGTAACCGTAGTTTAACGTGTCGCGCATGCGGCTGGCGAAGTTCCGGTCGGTCAGCAGGCAGCCGCCGGCCGGTTGGTTATACTCGGTGATCGTTAGGTCATTCGCTAATTGGATCTGCGGCCTGCGGGACCTGCCCGACATATTTAACAATTTATTCCGGTCGATCAGTCCTTCCTGCTCTGGGATCGTTGGCGGTAGAAGTTGCGCGCACAGTGGACGCAGTAACCGTCCTTCGAGACCGGATTCCTTTTCGATCCGCTTCATGCTGTGGCGCTGCTGCGACATCGGCCGCTGGCCGAGCACCTCGCCCGTAAAGAGAAACTCCGCGCCGATGTGCTTCATGTACTGCGCGGCGCGCGTGAACATGTGGATGCGGCAGTCGATGCACGGGTTCATCGCGGTTCCGTAGCCGTGCTTCGGGTTGCGGACGATCTCGAGGTAATGCTCGTCGAGCTGAAGAACGATGAACTTGATGCCGATGCGGTCGGCGGCTGCTTGTGCCATGGCCTTGTCGCAGCAGCCCCAGGGCATGGCAAAGTAAACTCCGTGGACGTCGACTCCGAGGTCCTTGACGACCTTCGCGGCGAGCGTGCTGTCGAGCCCCCCGGAGATCAGGCCCACGGCCTTGACCGGATTCTTTTCGGACGGTTGTTGAGAATGTGGCTGGTTTGTCATAGCGTCACAATAATATATTATTTTTAATCGTAATACAAGCCGATTATTTTCCAGAAAACCTAAACTGACCCCGGGGGTCAGTTTAGGTTCAAATAAAGCTTGCATAATCTCTCGACTTTATTATAATATTTTCACTTAACTTGATGAGAATATTAGTCCATTCTTAAAACGGAAGTATCATCCATGATCAAAAAAGCCAAAAAGAAAACAAGCAAAAAACCGGCATCAAAGAAACAGCTCAACGGCGCCGAAGCCCTGGTGAAATGTCTCGAGAACCATGGTGTCGAGTACATCTTCGGCCTTCCCGGCGGATCGGTTATCCCTATTTTTGATGCTCTTGTAGGTTCCAAAATAAAATTGATTTTAACGCGGCACGAACAAGGCGCGACTCATATGGCCGATGGTTATGCCCGGGCAACCGGCAAGCCAGGCGTTGCGTTGGTAACGAGCGGTCCAGGCTCGACGAATGCCGTTACCGGCATTATGACTGCCCACATGGATTCTGTTCCGATGATTGTGCTGACCGGACAGACGATCTCTCCTATGCTTGGTAAAGATGCTTTTCAGGAAGCCGATATCTCCGGTATTTCCATGCCGGTTGTTAAGCACAGCTATCTTGTTAAGAAGACCAATGATCTTCCCCGTATTGTGAAAGAAGCTTTTTATATTACAAACACCGGACGGCCGGGGCCTGTTTTAATTGACTTGCCGAAAGATATTACCTCAGGATCATTTAAGGGATCATTGAATCCAAAAATGGATATTCCCGGATATTCGGTGCCAGGCAAAGGGAATCAAAAAGATATTGCTAAGGTTGCACAGCTGTTTAAGGCATCGAAAAAGCCGTTGCTATTAATCGGACATGGCGCTGCCATCGCTAATGCAGAACATGCCGTTCGAGCCTTGGTAGAAAAATTAAAAGTACCAGTTGTTAACACATTACTTGGTAAAGGTGTTTTTCCGGAAAGCTCTCCTCTTAATTTGGGTATGTTGGGGATGCACGGAACAGCCTATGCCAATAAAGCCTTGATCAATTGTGATTTGATTTGTTCGATCGGTTCTCGTTGGGATGATCGCATCAATGGTAATAATGATGAGTTTTGTATCGGGGCGACAAAAATACATATTGATATTGACCCGGCTGAAATAGGAAAAATTGTTCAACCTGATGTGAGTGTGGTTGGTGATGCACGGTTTGTTGTCGAAGAACTACTCAAGCTTGTTGAACCGCAAGATACCGGCAAATGGCTTCAAGAGGTTGATTTCTATCGCAAAGAATTTCCGTTGAAATACAGCGATGACGAAGGATTAACGGCTCAGAAAGTGATTGATGAACTCTACCAAATCACAAAAGGTAAAGCCACGGTTGTGACGGATGTGGGCCAGCATCAAATGTGGGCTGCCCAGTTCTGCTTGGCTGAACATGGAAATAAGTTTATCTCCTCCGGAGGTGCAGGAACAATGGGGTTTGGTTTCCCGGCAGCCATCGGCGCGCAGTTCGGCAATCCGAAAGATCTGGTTGTTGCTATTTGCGGTGACGGCGGTTTCCAAATGACTTTGTGTGAACTTGCAACGGCAGCTATCCATAAATTGCCCGTTAAAGTGATCGTCATTGATAATAAATATCTTGGTATGGTGCGTCAATGGCAGGAACTCTTTTTCGGCAATCGTCTCTCTGGCGTTGATTTGGAAGGCAATCCGGACTTTGTTAAACTCGCTGAGTCTTATGGCATTAAAGGTGTGCATATTGATAAGGTTGAAGACGTCCACAAGAAGTTGACGGCGGCGTTGAATCATAAAGGCCCGGTTGTGATCCACGCGGAGGTTATCAAGGAAGGCAATGTGTTTCCCATGGTGCCGGCCGGAAAATCGGCGCATCATATCATCATTGAACCGCCGACGACACAACTGGAAAAACCGACAGGAAGTACATAATGGCTAAGTCCAATATAAAGAAAAAAGATACGCATACGATCAGTATGCTTGTTGCGAATAAACCCGGCGTTCTCGTGCGTGTGGCCCTCGTTTTTGCACGGCGGGCATATAATATCGACGCACTCGTGGTTTCCCCCGCGGTTAATCCCCGCTACTCTCGCATGACCATCACGGCCAAAGGCGATCCGGATACGTTAGACCAGATCATCAAGCAGGCCTCAAAGCTCATCGACATGATCCACGCCGAGGAGCACAGTGATGTCGACGCGACCCATCGCGAACTCGCCCTTTTGAAACTTAAAGCGACCGCCGCGAATAAATCCGCCGTTGCCAAACTCGCCAAGAAATTCCACGCCCGTATCATCAATGAGAGCAAAGACGCGATCATTGTTGAGCAGACCGGAACAACAGAAGATCTCGACGCCTTCGAAGCGCTTTTGAAGAAATGCGGCATTATCGAAATGGTCCGCTCCGGCAAGCTCGTGATGGCTAAGGGAAAAGAAGAAACTTAATAGTTTATAGTTGGGATTTAAAGTCTAATGGTCGTCGGAATGATGGCAAGGCAGGACTGTGGGCATGTCTTTCGGGGGCAAGATCACCTGGACGATCTCAACTCCCTCGGTATCATCATGCGCGATTGACGCGATGCGGCAGC
>DAOWBD010000087.1 GCA_030634235.1 Candidatus Omnitrophota bacterium
ATCATAAATATTCTGGGGCGCATAGGCGTCGTTATGCCGGAACACCACTTCCTTGGCAATGCCGTGCAGGCCGATACCGCCCATGCGCGACGGGGTTCCGGTAAAATACTGCTCGACGACACTCTTCTTTAAACCCACCGCTTCAAAGATCTGCGCGCCGCAATACGATTGGACCGTCGAGATCCCCATTTTTGAAATGATCTTAAAGAGCCCTTTACGGGTCGCTTTAAAGAAGTTTTTATGCGCTTCGGCATACGTCAAATGCGGAGGATAAGTTCCTTTGTTGATCTGGTTTTCCAAAGTTTCAAAGGCAAGATACGGATTAACCGCGTTGGCGCCATACCCGATCAGCACAGCAAAATGATGCATCTCCCGCGCCTCGCCCGTCTCAACAACAAGACTGACCTTCGTGCGCGTTCCCCGTCGGATCAAATGATGATGCAGCCCCGAACACGCAAGCAACGACGGTATCGGGATGTTTGATTCGTCAACGCCCCTGTCGGACAACACGAGGATCGTGTAGCCCTGGTCGATCGCCTTGTCGGCGGCCTTGAAGAAATCACTGAGGGCTTTTTTCATGGCCTTGCGCGCGCCTTTTTCATCCTCCGTATTGATCAGGTCTTTTTGAAAAACGATCGACAGCGTCGTCGCCCTGAGTTTCCCTTGATCAATGTGACGGATCCTTTCAAGCTCGTCATTCGTCACGACCGGCCGCGGGATCCTTAACCGGTGGCAATATCCGGGCTTCTCGTCGAGAAGGTTGCCCTCGCCGCCAAGCATCACGGCCTCGTCCATCACCATCTCTTCGCGGATCGGGTCGATCGGCGGATTGGTCACCTGCGCGAACAACTGTTTGAAATAACTGAATAAAAGTTCCGGCCGGCGGGAAAGCACGGCGAGCGGCGTATCGTCGCCCATGGACCCCGTCGCTTCAATGCCGTTTAGCGCCATCGGTTTTAAAAGGAGCTTTAAATCCTCGATGGTATAGCCGAAGGTCTTTTGCTTGCGATACAATGTCTGCGCGTCAAGACCATGAACCTTTTTCGGTGCCGGCAAGTCCTTAACGTCGACGACATTATCCTTAAGCCATTGCCCGTACGGTTGATGGCTCGCGTATTCTTTCTTGATCCTCTCATCGTCGATAACGGTTCCTTCTTTCGTATCAACTAAAAAGATTTTCCCCGGTTGCAAGCGCCCTTTGGCTGCCACTTGCGATTGGTCGATCGAAAAAGCACCCGTCTCTGAGGCCATGACAACACGGTCGTCTTTAGTGATCAAATACCGCGATGGCCGCAAGCCGTTACGGTCGAGAACCGCGCCGACACAGTGCCCGTCGGTAAAAACGATCGAAGCGGGCCCGTCCCACGGCTCCATCAGGCATGAATGATATTCATAAAAAGCTTTTTTCTCTTCGCTCATGTCCTCGATCCCGTTCCAGACCTCGGGAATCATCATCATGATCGCATGCGGCATCGACCGGCCCGACAGGACGATCATTTCAAAAGCATTGTCAAACGTCGCCGAGTCGCTCGCGTGAGGTTCTACAATAGGCAATATCTTCTCCATATCCTCACCGAAAGCTTCGGAAACAAACTGCATCTCCCTGGCGCGCATCCAGTTGACATTGCCACGAAACGTATTGATCTCTCCGTTATGGGCGATCATGCGATAAGGATGCGCCAGCGCCCAAGTCGGAAATGTGTTGGTGCTATAACGCGAGTGTACCAAGGCAATGGCGGAAATCATGTCGGTATCGTCGAGATCGATATAAAAAGTGCTCAACTGCCCGGCCATCAATTGCCCTTTATAAACGAGGGTCTTGCTCGAAAGGCTGCAAAAGTAATAATAGTTCCTCTCCCTCAAAGTAGATTCTTGGACGGTATTGTAGAGCCGCTTGCGGATCACATAAAGCTTTCGCTCAAAGGCCGCTTGAGGTGTATGAATACCGCGCTGGATAAAGATCTGCTTGAACGTCGGCATGACCGAACGGGCCACGCGCCCGATCTTTGTTTCATCGTGCGGCACATCCCGCCAACCAAGAAATTTCTGCCCTTCTTCGTGGATAATATGCTCGAACCATTGCTGAATGGTGTTGCGGTCTTCGGGATTGACCGGCAGGAAAACAATCCCCGCCGCGTAATCACCGAGCGCCGGCAATTGGATGTTGATCTTGGCGCACTCTTTACGCAGGAAGACATCCGGCATCTGTATCAGAATACCCGCGCCGTCTCCCGACAGAGGATCACACCCGCAAGCCCCACGATGAGACAGGTTCTCGAGGATATTTAGGCCATCCCGCACGATCTCGTGGGACTGCGCGCCTTTCATGTGCGCAATGAAACCGACCCCGCAACTGTCGTGCTCAAAAGCAGGATCGTAGAGCCCCTGTTTTTTTGGATAAAATATGCCGTTCATTTCTTCTTCTCTATATTATAAGCATAAAGGAGTCAAATGAGCGTGTCCATTCAACTCCTTTATGCTTATTCATCTTAAATCACTTCTAAGAATTTATACAATCTTTGAAATTAGACCACACCTTGATCTAACATTGAATCCGCAATTTTCACAAAACCAGCGATGTTGGCACCCATAACATAATTGCCAGGACAACCGTATTTTGCGGCAGCGTCAACACATTGCGTGTGAATGGCATTCATGATGCCTTTTAATTTCTGATCAACTTCTTCTCTGGTCCATGATAAACGCTGTGAATTCTGGGACATTTCAAGCCCGGAAACAGCAACGCCACCGGCATTAGCCGCTTTTCCCGGCCCATAAAGGATCCCTTCTTCGAGATACAAGTCAACTGCCTCCGGCGTTGAAGGCATGTTCGCTCCCTCGCTGATAACAAAACAGCCGTTATCAAGCAGAGTCTTCGCGTCATTGGCGTTGATCTCATTTTGCGTCGCGCTAGGAAACGCGCAATCACATTTGACGCTCCAGGGATTTTCGCCTTCCATGTACTTGCATCCGAATCTCTCCGCGTATTCTTTAATACGGCCGCGTCGGACGTTCTTCAATTCGTCAACAAAGGCCAGCTTCTCAGCATCAACTCCATCCGGATCATAAACGGTCCCACCGGAATCCGAAAGGGTAACAACTTTGCCGCCTAATTGATTGATTTTCTCAACTGTAAACTGAGCAACGTTCCCTGAACCGGAAACAGTGCAGATCTTACGTTTTAAACTGTCTTTACGTGTCTTGAGCATTTCTTCGGCAAAGTAAACAGCGCCGTAACCCGTTGCTTCCGGACGAATCAGTGAGCCGCCCCAGTTTAATGCTTTGCCGGTCAAGATCCCCGAGAACTCATTGCGTAAACGTTTGTACTGTCCGAACATAAAACCGATCTCCCGGCCGCCTACTCCAATATCTCCGGCTGGAACATCTGTGTCAGGGCCAATATGCCTCTGAAGTTCTGTCATGAATGACTGACAAAAACACATAACTTCATTATTTGATTTCCCCTTGGGATCAAAATCCGATCCGCCTTTTCCGCCGCCCATAGGAAGCGTCGTCAATGAGTTCTTGAATACTTGTTCGAATCCAAGAAACTTCAGAATGCTTTGGTTAACTGTCGGGTGAAAACGTAATCCACCTTTGTACGGCCCGATCGCGCTGTTGAATTCGAAACGGAAACCGCGGTTGACCTGGACGTTTCCTTTGTCATCCACCCAAGGAACACGGAACATAAGTTGTCTTTCCGGCTCAACAATACGTTCCAGTATAGCAGCCTCTTCATATTTCTTATTTTCTTCTAATACAGGCCCCAAAGTTCCAAGAACTTCGATAACCGCCTGCTGGAATTCCGATTCCCCCGGATTTTTCTTTTTAACTAACTCGATGACTCTTTCTGCATAAGCATTTTTCATTTGCGCTTTCCCTTCTTTTTCCATGACTCCTGTTGCACATGTGTTTTGATCTGCCATTCTTGTTCTCCTTCTGCTGCTGTAGTACGTACCCTGGGATAGTTTAATTTCTCGCGATTCCTAAAAAATTACTCTCAACGGATAATCTGGCGATGTTATATTGATACAATTTAAACCAAACTACTGCTTTGTTAGCTAAATTTTTGTACCAATCGTCTTTGCGAGCCCCGCTTTTGGGGGCAAAGCAATCTTTCATATTCCGGGACCTGCACTTGGACCCTATCATTCTTCCTTATATCTATTCGTGATCGGAAGCCGCCAATCCTTCCCGAACGCTCGGGGCGTTATTTTAATCCCTGGCGGGGCCTGACGGCGCTTATATTCACTGTGGTCGATCATTTTTATAACATCCTTGACCAAAAGAAGATCGTTCTTGCGGGCCATCTTTTCAAGTGACCAATGTTTCTCAATATACTCCCGGATCATTTCATCCAAGATATCATAAGCGGGCAAGCTGTCTTGATCCTTCTGGTTTGCGCGCAGCTCTGCCGAAGGCGCCCTTTTTAAAATACTTGCCGGGATATCATTCTGACCTTTGAGATTCCTGAGCCGCGCCAAGTCATACACTTTGGTCTTCGGGACATCCTTGATCACCGCAAAACCGCCGGTCATATCCCCGTAAAGCGTGCAATACCCGACGGCGACCTCACTTTTATTTCCTGTCGTCAAAACCAGCCATCCATATTTATTGGACAGGGTCATGAGAATATCGCCCCGTATCCTGGCTTGAAGGTTTTCTTCCGCTATCCCAAATGGTGTTCCCTTCAATTTATTCTTCAATTCGAATAAATACACCTTAAAGATCCTCTCGATAGAAACCTCGATCAAACGGATCCCTAAATTTTTCGAGAGCCTTTGCGCATCCGTCTTCGTCCCCTTCGATGTATACTGCGACGGCATTGTAACACCGATCACATTATCTTTGCCCAATGCGTCAACAGAAATAGCAGCAACAAGAGCGGAATCGATCCCACCGCTTAACCCCAGAACA
>DAOWBD010000049.1 GCA_030634235.1 Candidatus Omnitrophota bacterium
ACTGAATTGTAGTATATATATAAAAAGGCATAAAAACAAGAAAATTTCAAGTAAATGGCCAAAGCTCGCCATTTATTGATCTTCGACCCTCTAGCGCCGGCCTTAGTCAAAAATTGGTATCATATCAAAAATATTCTCAATCAGAACTTCCTCGACGCTAGGCTCACGTTTTTGAGGAATATTCTCCCCGCCACTCTCCGGGGATTGTCCGGGATCCGCCACGTCTTCTGATGGCACCTCATCATCAATGTCAAGAGCCTTGTATATGGCTTTTTTAAGTTCATCCCTACCCCAGCAATTGAAAAACTTCTTAGCCATGGCCTCAATATCCGGACGCATTTGATAATCCACTAATTTTCCGCCATAGTGTTTCATAAGGATATGGATCCGTTTTTGCTCATCCAAGAAGCATTTTAATTTCGGTACAGCCGCGACCATACTAGCAGACAAGTCGGAATACATATAGATGTCCGAATCTAGATTGAGATTTTGATCAAGATCCAGATTGCCGCTGGCAAGCATCAAAAATCCATCGGCATTAATTTCCGCTTTATTAATGAACACAACCCCTTCATGGACCTTTGTATCCATTCTTATTTTCTCGAAAACAGTATCCCTGACTTTTAACTTTTCCTTATACTTCTCGGGTAAATTGGCTTCGACCTGCTCAGCCAAATTAGGAATGAAGGAAAGCCTGCTTAACACCAGCTTCAGGATGTTGACATCCTTGACCCGGCCATTCTTGATTTCAGAGGCCCCTTCGCCCGCAAGAAAAGATCTAAGCGCTTTGCCGTCTATTCCAATCCCGTTCAACTTGTATTCGACTTGAATCTGGCCTTCAAGTTTTACCGGAAGATCCAACTGTTGCGCCAGATCGCTTAACTGAACGTCGGTCAATTTTAAATCGGCTACAAATTTTTGCTCCGCTAAATACTCAATGAGCCGGCCCGATATTTTCATTTCACCGGAAGCCAAAGGCATCGTGATCTCCCTGATATCCACATCGGACTCCGTCATGGCAAACTGCATACCTAAATTCTCGACCGGTATGGGAGAATTCTCAAATTGCGCGTTGATGCCCGTCGCCCGGCCGTCCAACGAGAGAACCAGCAATCCCTTTTCGCCTAAGATCATTTGATGAATATCGAGCCCTAATTTTCCGTCGAGCTTATCTTTAAGGCCGGCATCTTTCAAAGCTGGTACCCCCTCATAAACATGATCTAAGGAAAGATCAGAAAGGTCTGTCTGTATTTTAAGGTCATCGATCCGTACCTGCTGATTTTGCGCATTGATCTGGGCCAGACCGTTAAGGTTAATATTTTTCCGGCCGCTAAACAGTGACGCTTTAAGCTGGAAATGAAAAGGCGCATCAAATGAAAGATTGGAGATCTCAAATTCGATATCCTTTACGGGGATCATCATCGGTGGATCCGTCGTGCGATCGGTAAAAACAAAGGTCCCATCCGTTATCCGGATCGACCTGATCAGCATTTCTTCAAAATGAAAATCTTTTGATTTTTTCTCCTTAGCCCCCCTCACATCTTTTGAGGGCACAGAACTCGCCTTCCCCTCATCCGGTAAACCGGCCTCTTTTTTTTCTCCAAGCTTTTGATAGTTGATCTCGACATTGTTATTGCGGATAAGATTCACCTTCAGAGAATTCAGTTCGATCATTGAAACCAAAACCTGGCGCTTTAACAGAAAAGACAGGACATCGACATCGAGATGGGAAGAATCGATATACAGCATGGGTTCCGTCGAGAAAACTGGAAGGTCCATGATCGACAGTCCGCTGATATGCAGCGTTATCCCCTTGACGACGGAAAAATCGAAGGACACATGCTTCATTCGGACATCACGGCCAATGGATTTGCTGATCTGCTCGGTAATCTGTTCTTTGAAACGGTTCAGGTTCACCGTTTTAAGAAAGATAAACATCCCCACAAAAAGAACGACGGAAATGAGCAATATGGTTAGAAAAATAATTTTAACAATGCGCATAGCAATCCTTTTTATATAGACTCAATAAATGGTTATGTCGGGAGTAAGTGTTTATTGATGTTCCTGCCTACAGCTTTTGTTCCAGATCATCCAAGGCCTCTTCGACGACGCCATTGCGAGCTTTGATCTCCTTAGGCTGTAAGACAACACTATGCTGGCTTTTTCTTTGTAGGCCCTTGCGTATTTTCGCTTCCGATTTCTTCAGGTAAGATGACGCTTTTTTGTATCCAGGTTTCATTTGTTCAATCTGGAGGAATAATGCCTTCGCTTCCTCATAAGAACCGCTACGGTACAATCCGACCGCTCTGGTATAAAGCTGCTTGAATTGTTTTTCATATTCCTGCTGAACCTGACGACGCTGGTTCCTTAATTCATTGCGGCGTTCCTGAATGCGTTGCTCCCAATCAACTGACTGCTCCTTTTGCTTTACCCTCTCCTTAGGCAGAGACCTCACGGTTTCTTGAGGAACAGCTTCTTGAAAATAACGCTCCACATCCAACAAAGCCTGTTCAACAACTTCGCGTTTTTGTCCAAGCACCGGCGCCTCCTGATCCTCAAATAAAGGCTCTTCCTTTTCTGCCCTGCCTGTTTGCTGCTCCATCCACAATCTCTGCTTCTCACCGATATCCTTATCGATACGCCCAAGGTAATCGAGAGTCGCCTTGTATCCCGGAGATAGCGACTCAACATCAATGAATTTCAACTTTGCCCGAATAAATTCTCTTGCCTTGTAAAACGCAAGGGCTTCCCGGTATTTTGTTTCAGCCTCCCTCGAGAACTCCTTCTCTCGCTCTTGAGAAACTTTCTTCACAAATTTATGTCCGTTCTTCTCAAGCGCATAAGGATCAGGCTCCTCAGCGTATCCCTCCAAACTTTTGACCACTCTCTTTTCCATGTCAATCTTTTCATCCATGATGTCTTTATCAAGCCGGGCAAGATATTTTTCTGTCGATTTATAGTCGGGCAATGTTCGTTCCACCTCGATAAATGCCGTCTTAGCTTTTTCGAACTCCCGGGCCTTATAATGTTTAACCGCCTTGAGGTATATTGTTTTTGCTTTTTTCTTCACACGCCTTTGATGCTCCCCCCCGACAGCTTCGAAGGATTATTCTATTTTTTCTTTTTCCCGACGACGCGCCAATGTTTCTTTCTTCAGTTCCTCAAGCCGCTCTTGATCCTCGGCCTTACGCACATGCCACTGCCGATCGTCTTTCTTCTGCTGCGCTAATTCCTCCTGCCACTTTTGGCGCTCGACGATATCCTCTTCACTTTCCCGTCGAAGCCGCCTGTTTTTTCTTATTTCCGAATCTATTCGAGCAAAATATTTCTCGGTCGACTTGTAGCCGGGCCACATCGCATCAACTTCCTCTAAAGTTTCCCTGGCCTGTTCAAACCATCCGGCCTTGTAATACCGCAAAGCTTCGTCGTAAACCGATTCTGTCTGTTGCGACAACCGCTTTAGATGCTCCTTTTCGATATCCCGGATCGTATCTTCCCATTGCTTGCGTTCTCGCTCGCGAAGCGAAGCCTCTTCCCGTAATTTCAGAAGCCGCCGCTCTTCTTCGGAAGTCCGCATCTGCTCAAGACGGCTCTCTTCACGCTTTTGCGCTAAACGCTGCTCCCGGAGCTGCTGCTCAAAGACAATCTGCTGTTCTTTCTCACGAGACCGCTCCGCTTTTTTGATATCCCGGTCAATGTTCTTTAAATATTTTTCTGTAGCCCTATAACCAGACAGGATCTGATCGGCCTCGAGGAATTTATCTTTTGCCTGCTCATATTTTTCGCGCTTATAGAGCGACACCGCAAATTGATAAACAGCCTCCGCCTGCACTTCTTTTCGCTGAAAATCCTTCTTGTCGATGATCTTACGCAGATCCTGTTGATGTTTTTCTTCTTGTTTTCTTGCTAACACCTCTTTTTGATTGCGCTCTTTCAAAGTCTCTTGGATTGTCCGCCGGCGCTCTTGTTCTTCCTTTTGAATATCATCGTCAAGGCCCAATAGATATTTTTCTGTCAACTTATACCCCGGGAGAATCCGCGCGACCTCCGTGAAATCTGCTCTGGCCTCTTCCCACCGCGTAGCGCTATAAGCGCGCAGAGCTTCCTGATAAATGAACTCAGCCTCCTCCCCCAACTTCCTCTGACGTTCATGTTCGTTTTCTTCAATGACCCGTTCCCATTCTTCCCGTTGTTTTTTCCGGGCGAGTGTTTTCTCCTTAAATTCCCTAAGACGGTCCTGGTCCTCTGCAGCGCGTAGCTTCTCATTCTCTTCCCATTTCTGTTGTTCGAGCATTTTCTTTTCCCTCATTCTCCGACGGAAAGCCATCTCCTGATCTTCATGGCGCTGCTTTTGTTCTTTCTCAATATCCTTATCGATCCGGGAAAGATATTTCCCCGTCGATTTATACCCGGGAACAATTTTCTGAACTTCCAGAAAATCCTCCTTCGCCTGCTCAAACTCCCGCTTCTTATAGTATTTGATCGCTTCCTGATAAATGAACTGCGCTTGTTCCTCGAGTTTTCGCTGTCGTTCCGTCTCACTTTCCTCAAGAGCCCTTAACCATTCCTCGCGTTCTTTCCTGCGAGAGGCGACTTCCGTTTTGAACCGGTCAAGCCGCGCTTGTTCCTTGGTCATCTGCAACTCTTCAAAACGCTTTTCTTCACGCTTCCTGGCTAATTCCTCTTCTCTTTTCTTCTGTTCGAGTTCACGGGCACGCTGCTCCTGACGCAGCCGAACATTTTCTTGCAAGTCACGGTCGATACGATCAAGATAATGCCTTGTCGACTTGTAGTTCGGAACAATGAGCTGCGCTTCTTCAAAACGGTTCTTCGCCAATTCAAAGTCCCGCTTCTTATAGTAATGCACGGCCTCTTGATAGACAGGGTCAACTTGTTGGATCAATTTCTTCTGAAGTTCTTGCTCACTTTCCTGAAGAATGCGCCGCCATTCCTCTTTCTCCTTTTTTCGCGCCAGAATTTCTCTTTTGCGCTTTTCCTCAACAAGCCGTTCTTCCTCTCCCCGAATATCTTTACTAATCCGTGAAAGGTATTTATCCGTATCCTTGTAGCCGGTAAGAATGCCGTTGACCTCGGTGAAATAATCCCTTGCCAGTTTAAAATCCCTCGATTTGTAATAGCTTATAGCTTCTTGATAGAGCGGATCCGCCTGCTCGCCTAACTTTTTTTCCAACTCCATCCGGCTCTCTTCAAGGATACGCTCCCATTCCGCCCGCTCTTCACGACGAGCAACCGCATTCTTTTCAAAACTCTTTCCGCTTAAATTTTGCTGCGCCTGCCGAATCTTATGTTCGAGAATCGTCAGGTAATTGCGTGCGGCCTTGTGATCCGGAATGACTGATTCAATCCGCTCAAACATCTTTTTAGAGGCGACATACTTCTCTTTTTTGAACAGAGTAACCGCCGTGTCATACAATTTGTTGACCTCGCTTCTGTCAGGATGTCCTTCACCTTCAAGAAGAATCAATTCCTCATCGATGAAATCGAGCCCATCGTCAGGGGCTTGGCCCTGTTGAACATATTCCACAGGATGCTCCAGGATCTCCAGGGCCTTTTCCCAAAGTTCCTGAGCCTCTTCAAACTGCCCCTGTTCGAACAATTCAACGGCCTGCTCGTTATAAGAACTGACCTGTTTTTCACTTTCCGGATCTTGATTAGACGGGGTTTCTTGAGAGGATAAAAAAGGTAAAAAAGCGGAGGAGGAAGATGTCCAAAACATCCCACAAGATAGGAATACAATCACGAATATGACAATTTTTTTCTTCATGTGCGTCGAGAGCATGCGTACTAGTAGTCGGAATATCACGTTTAATATTAATATTACATATATTTAACGTATTGTAACACATAGAATTAGACAGCTTCCAGCATTTTCTCGGTTTTTTTGCAGTTTTTATTTAACGAAAACACGTGGTGAGAAAAGCAAAAAAACATCCTTGCCTTGCGGCACTCTAATGGATATTTTTTTCAGAAAAGACGTTGGCAGTGAATATCTCGATCTTTGTCTTAGGGTCTTTCCACGCGTCTCTGGGAAGATGCGCTTTTTGAGAACACAATTGAGATAAAAATTCCTCTTTCGACCATCCGGTATCGTTGGCGACCTGAGGTAAGAATACACCCTGATGCCAAGGGCCTTGGCTAACAATGACGCCATGCGTCCCAAGCTCGATCTCACCGACATCTTTGATAACCCTCGGCTTTGAAAGGACAGATATTTCGATATCAATATCGCCGAGCTCCTCGGACTTTACCGGAGGAAAACGCGGGTCCTGTGATGACGCCGCAACGGCCATATCACGCACCGTCAGATACAACGGCTTTCGTCCGATAATATTGCCGATACACCCGCGTAAATAACTTTTTTTATGGATCGTAACGAAGGCCCCTTCCTCTTCGAGCAGCCGGGCATCGGTTTCTTCAATATCAAGTTTCTTTCCATTCGTCACATATTCTTCGACCGTTTTTCGCGCGATATCAATAAGCCGCTTTTTGTGTTGTAACGTCAGAGCCCCGATGTCATCGCCGGACTTTTTGCCTTTGCCATCATTGCCGTAGATAACAATCGACGTATAGCCGACAACGCGGTCGTTATCACCGCTGATATCCCCGGAATGCGCATAGCGAAGGACATCGACTTCAGTTAAACCCTTTTGCTTCGCATACAATAAAGCCGCCGTGACGGGCACGAATCCGCACATTTCCATTGTGCGTAGTTGACACTCCTTCCAAAGTTGCTCGATCTTAAGGTTCTTAACGGCATCAATCGTGCGCCGGTCCATTTTAAGCGCGGATGCACCGTCATGATAGTGCGACAGGTCCGTGCTCACGACGATCAAAACATCCTTACGTGTACCGATAAGATTTCGCAACACTGTTGCGAAATCTTCCAAAAGCCCAAAACTAGTCTGCCCGAAAATGATCGGAACGATCTTAAAATCCTGAAATGTCTTTTGTATGAAAGGAATTTCAACTTCGAGGGAATGTTCGGATTGAAAAGCCCGCGGTTCAAAATAGAAGTCCTTATTTGCCGCGATCAATTTCTTCGCAAACTCGGCATCGACCTCGGCGACGCCGAGCGGCGTCTGAAAGCCGCCTTCCTCCCAGATCGAGATCCCGTCAAATCCAACATGATGGCTCGGGGCCAAAACCAGAATGGTTTTAAACGTTTGCTGGCTGGCCGCCTTAAACCCATAAGCCGCCACCCCTCCGGAATAGATATACCCGGCATGTGGAGCAATGAGAATATCAATATCACGATCGGAAGGCTTGTTGGTAGCTTCGAAAAAAAACTTGTCGATATGCTCCGACAACCGCTTCGGGTTCGCGTCATAGAACTGCCCGCTTACATTGGGCTGTTTGATCTTGG
>DAOWBD010000103.1 GCA_030634235.1 Candidatus Omnitrophota bacterium
GACATCAATACGGGCCGGCTTCGGTCGCGACGTTGGGATCGCAAAAAGAAACCAACCCCTACCTTCTTTGTTCGTCCATGAAAGAATTTCTTCAGGAACGAATGGGGATCTTCTCTTAAAGATCAGGCAATCTCCTTCTTGATTAGCTCCCACTCCATTTTACCAATAACACTTTGCGCGATATTCGTTAAACGGTCAGCGATTTTCTCGAGATTATCGATAAACTCAATAAAGATAAATCCGGAATTCATCTGGCATTTTCCCTCATTGAGCCTCTCAATATGGGCGTGTTTTAAATCATTCTCCAGCGTATTGATATTCTTCTCGAGAGTCAGCATCCTTTTGGCGGCGTCGATATCATTATTTTTTAAGGCGCTCTCGGCCTCTTCGAACATCGCGCGTACCTGATCCCATATCAAATTGATCTCTTTGACGGCCTCATCACTAAAGATCATTTTATCTTCAACCTTCCGTTTCGTGAGCTCCGCAAGGTTTTGCGCGTGATCCCCGATCCGCTCCAAATCATTAACATTATGAATTAAGACGGGAAGCGACCTTGATTCGCCCGGCAGAAGATTTCGTTGGGAGAGCTCAACGATGTATTGCGTGATTTCCGATTGAAGGTTATCCGTGACTGTTTCCAGCTCGAGCACCTTAGCCACTTTTTTAAGGTCATCCCCCAGAAAACTATCGATCGCGTTTGTCACGGCTTTTCTCGCAATGGTCATCATGTATGCATTTTCCTGGTGCACCTGTTCCAAGGCAAGCGTCGGGGTTTCAAGAAGATGCTTTTCAAGATACTGTGTTCCAAAATCAACCGAATCTTCCCCCTTCGGGACAAGCCAAACACTTACCTGTTCCAGCAGGCCGACAAAGGGTAAAAAGACGAGCGTATTTATGACATTAAACGTGCTATGAGAAATAGCGATGTAAAACATAATGTTCGTTAACGTAATCTCACCGGGTATAATAAAGTCAATGAACTGAGAAAACCACCCCAGATACACAAAAATGAGCATGTACACCGTACCAATCACATTAAACAGGGTGTGCGACATGGCAGCGCGGCGCGCGTTGATATTTGCTCCAACCGCGGCTAATTGCGCGGTAATGGTTGTTCCGATATTATCCCCCAGAATAATGGGAATGGCCGCGTCAAAGGTGATAACGCCATTAAAGGCAAGGACCTGAACAATGGCGATTGTAGCACTTGAACTTTGCAAGAGAACCGTGAAGACAAGCCCCGCCAGAACGCCTAATAAAGGATAATTGCTAAATGTGATAAAAATATTTTTGACAGACTCACTATCCTTTAATGGATCAAAAGCCTCCTTCATATAATGGAGGCCAATAAAGAGAATCCCAAATCCGAAGAGCACCTGACCCCAATGTTTCTTTTTTGTCCGGCCAAGCGACATGATGGCGAAACCGATCCCAATGGCCGGAAGCGCGTATTGCGAGATTTTAAAGACCGACATTGATGAAACAAGCCATGCGGTAAAAGTCGTTCCGATATTAGCGCCAATTATAACGGTAATCGCCTGTTTCAATCCCAGCAGGCCGGCATTGACAAACCCGATCACCATGACCGTTGTCGCGCTGGAGGATTGAACAAACAAGGTGACAAGCGTCCCGATCAGAACGCCGTAAACGCGGTGTTTGGTCACTGCGTGCAGAAAATTTTTAAGCTTGTCGCCGGCAATCTTTTTCAATCCCTCGGACATGGTTTTCATGCCGAAGAAAAAGAAGCCTAATCCGCCAATAAGCTGGAATATCATTTCTGTATTCATGTCTTGTCCAATCTTTCAAATACTATTTTAAGTTGTTTCTAGCTGGAAACCTTTTCCCTCTCCAATTTTGTCAGCATCCATTCCATCTTGCCGATAACGCTTTGCGCGATATTGGTTAGACGGTCGCCGATCTTCTCGAGATTATCGATAAACTCGAGAAAAATAAATCCGGAGTTCAACTGGCATGTTCCCTCATGGAGCCTTTCGATGTGCGTGTGCTTGAAATCATTTTGCAATGAGTTGATGTTCTCTTCGATCGCCAGCATCCTTTTTGCCGCGTCCATATCATTATTTTTCAGAGCGTTCTCTGCCTCCTGGAACATCGTACGCACTTGGTCCCACATCATGTTGATCTCCTTGATCGCGACGTCACTAAAGACCATGTTCTCCTCGATCTTTCGTTTTGTGAGTTCGGCAAGGTTTTGGGAATGGTCCCCGATGCGCTCGAGGTCGTTGACATTGTGGATCAACACCGGCAGGGACCTCGATTCACTGGGAAGAAGGTTGCGCTGCGAAAGTTCAATAATATATTGGGTGATCTCCGATTGAAGATTATCCGTCGCTGTTTCCAGATCGCTAACCTTATCGATCTTTTTCATATCTCCCTCGAAAAAACTCTCCATCGCATTGATCACGGCTTTTTGGGCCACGCTTAGCATGTAGGTGTTTTCCTTATAGACCTGCTCTAAAGCAAGCGTCGGCGTATCCAAAAGATGTTTCTCAAGATATTGCGTGCCAAAATCAACCGCATCGGCCCCCTTAGGAACAAGCCAAACGCTCGCGCGCTCCAAGAGTCCGATGAATGGCAGAAATACAAGCATGTTGATAACGTTAAACGTGCTGTGAGCAATGGCAATATAGAACATGACATTCGTTAATGTGATCTCGCCGGGGATAATGAAATCAATGAATCGGGAATACCATCCCAGATAAACAAAGACGAGTATGTACAGTGTGCCGATCGTATTGAAGATCGTATGCGACATCGCTGCCCGGCGCGCATTGATATTGGATCCGATAGCGGCTAATTGTGCCGTGAACGTCGAGCCGATATTATCACCTAAAATAATGGGAATAGCCGCCTCAAAACTAATGAGGCCGTTAAAGGCCAGGACCTGGACGATCGCGATCGTCGCGCTGGAACTGTGCAGAAGAAACGTAAAAACAATTCCCACAAGCACGCCCAACAAAGGATTATTGCTCAGTACAACAAAACACGTTTTGACATATTCGCTGTCATTTAACGGACTAAAGGCCTCCTTCATGTAATGAAGGCCGATAAAAAGAAGCCCGAGCCCCAGCAGGGCTTGTCCCCAATGCTTCCTTTTTGTCTTACAAAGGGTCATGATGGCAAACCCGAACCCGATGGCGGGAAGCGCGTATTGAGAGAACTTAAAGACAGACATCGACGATACAAGCCATGCGGTAAAAGTTGTTCCGATATTCGCGCCAAGAACGACGGGAATCGCCTGCTTTAATGTCAAAAGGCCGGCATTAACGAAACCGATCACCATGACCGTCGTAGCGCCGGACGACTGGATGAGCATCGTCACAAAGGCACCGATGAGCACACCATAACAACGATGTTTTGTTACGGTTGAGAGAAAGTTCTTTAATTTATCGCCGGCGATCTTTTTCAGTCCTTCGGACATGGTTTTCATGCCAAAGAAAAAGAAACCCATCCCGCCGATAAGCTGGAATATTATTTCCGTACTCATGTCCTACCTTGACCTTTCAAATTGTCTTTTGGGTTTTTATTCTTCTGTGTGCTGCGGAGTGGAAATTCACATGTATGCTACCTTCTGCCCTACCCCATGTCAAGGACAGAGAAATCTTTTTAACGGACACAGATCATTTAGAGCTCAATCCGCTGAACAATACCTTGCGGATGATCCAGCTGTAAACGGAAAACGGCAAAACCCGTCGAAAAATGTAAAGCAATTTGCTCTCGATATCAGGAATATTACGGAATGACGGATTTGCGGCCCGGATTAATTTTTCGATTAAAAGCGGGACATCTTCAATGTCTTTGTGGCAGTCTTCAACGTATTCCATGACCTTTTTCTTGAGATACTGCGATACGGGATAATATGGACTTTCAGGATTGTCGTAATTATCCGCGTAATGGGAATTCTCATGAAAGATATTGGTTCTGTAGGTTCCGGGTTCGACTAAGAGGACATCGATGCCGAAAAATTTCAGTTCATAGCGCAAACTCTCGCTAAAGGCCTCGAGTGCCCACTTGCTCGCGTTGTAGGCTCCGAATGCCGGTGATGTTGAAAAGCCGGAAACGCTTGAAATATTAATGATCTTTCCGCGCTTGCGCTGGCGCATTAAGGGGATCACTTCTCGCGTGACATTTTGGACGCCGAAAAAGTTGGTGTCCATAATCCCGCGGATCTCGGAGTCACTAAGGTCCTCAAAGAAACCGCCGATTCCGTAGCCGGCGTTATTGATCAACACATCGATATAGCCATGTTTCGCGGCGATCTGTTTCACGGCATTCTTGATGGTGGTTTTGTCGGTCACGTCGAGGCGTAAAATTTCGAGAGTCCCGCCGCGCCGTTGCACTTCATTTAACAACGCGCGTCGCTTTTCTAAGTTTCGCATCGTCGCGATCACCTTGCACCCGCGCGAAGCAAGGTGAGC
>DAOWBD010000186.1 GCA_030634235.1 Candidatus Omnitrophota bacterium
ACGGTCGTTCTTTTATCAAAGAGAACTGAATCCGTATCGTGATCCTCGAGGAAAACCGTATGGACCCGGACCGCGCGGGAATGAATTTCCATTCCCTGACCGTTTGTAAGGCCGCCCGGTCCAGAACATCATGTCCGGAACTTTTATCGATGCCGACCGTCCCCGGAATACCGTCTTTACTGACGAAAACCTCGAGCCGGACGGTCCCCTCCCATCCGCGCTGACGGGCAACCCTCGGATAGGGCGGCGCCGGATTCATGTGCGCCAGTGGCTCGACTTTAGTCAGCGCACCACGTGACTCCTGGCTTGCTGTCGACGACGGAACATTCTTCTCAGGCGGTAACTCTCGGCGCTGATCGCTGAAAACCACTTCCTCAAAGGCCTCACTATCCATGATCTCCTCGGAAACGATCTCCTCTTCGATCACCGAAACAACCGGATAATGGATCACCGTTACCTCCAAACTGCTCGGAGCCTGGAGTACAGAAGCATACGGCACCGATGATATCCATCCGCCGGCGCCGATGAGAAGCCCGTGGACCGTCGCTGACACAAAAAGCGCGGGAATAAAGAATCCTTTTTCATATAATAAGAAGTTTTTCATGGAACACAATTATTAGAATTAGCGATTTATGCGGGATCAGGTTGAAGGGCCTTAAGAAGCGGTTCCGCAATCTTCTGGGCTGCCTCTTCGGGATCATCATTTGCCGGTAAGGTCAGATCAACATAGCCTTCTGGGAATGTATTTTCCCCGGCATTCACAACAAATGTCTTATTGGGACTATTCAATATTTTAAGTTTATCAATCTCGTACTGGTCAATATTCGAGATACTCGTGATCAAGATCATTCCGGCATCCGAGAAAAGATATGCCATTTCCCCCAGATTTTGGATATGCCTTGCTTTCTCTAAGACTCTGTCATTGGCGCCGGTCCCGCCAAGCAACACTTCATTGGGTATCCCCAGAAAATACGTGAACTTCCCCATGGAGAACAGCTTTTTTTCGAGAGCTTTAGCGATATCTATCTTGCCCGTTTTGAATCCGCCCGCCATGACAACGAGCGCAGATTTGTGCTGATATTGTTCGGCGCGTTTCCCCGGCGTTATGTCACTGCGCTTCCAGCTAAAATTCCGGGTCCTCACGCGGTTCGTTACAGCAGGTTCCTCATCAAAAACAGGCGCTAAAATAATGCCTCCACCGACAATCTCATAATTATCAACAATCGCAAACCGGCCTGTTTCCGGTATCTGGCTAACACTGTCAAACGCCGTCGGTTTGAGGGTTTTAAGGACGCATTCAGCCACATCATGGCGATCGACCTGCGACTTATTTTGAATCGAAGAAAGTTCGGAAGCGTCCAGAACATGGATAATATCGGAAAGCACGACGGGAACCTGTTGGGTGGTCAGCTTCAATTTATAGTTCTTGCCTTTAACAAAAGGCTGTTTACCCATCCAAAAAATATTAGCCCGGAAATGCAAGGACACATAAGGAGCCCGTTCACTGGTTTTGCACATGATATCCCCGGGATAGATATAAATTTGCGTCTCTAAAGCAAATCCCACGCTTTGACCGGCAGATACTTCTTTTTGTTTAGCGGTATTGAACCCTTCGATAGCCGTTATGCGCGAGTTTTTGTTCGACGGCAGAAAAGTAACTTTATCGCCCACGCGAACCGTTCCCGACTCAACGCGCCCGGCAATAATCCGGCGGTCATCGCCTTCCGCCGTGAATTTATAAATATCCTGGACGGGAAAGCGCAGGTCACGCTTATAGTTCGGCGCCGCTTTCGCAAACCTGTCTAATGCCTCGAGGGCTGAATCGCCTTTATACCAGGGCATATTATGAGAAGGAGCAATCATATTATCCCCTTCCCGGGCGCTGACCGGAATAAAATTATCCAGTTTTAAATGGATCTCGTTTAAGAACGCCGTATATTCTTTTTTAAT
>DAOWBD010000192.1 GCA_030634235.1 Candidatus Omnitrophota bacterium
AGGCCGGCCGAAGAAGCCCGCGCCTATCTTAAGAAACGCAAGATTGATCTTAAAACAGTCGAGAGGTTCCAATTAGGTTTTGCGCCCGATCAATGGGACGGTTTGATCCGGTATTTGCGCGATAAAAAGTTCAATCTGGGTTTGATGGAAAAAGCGGGTTTGATTCTTCCCCGGAATAACGGTCAGGGGTATTATGACCGTTTTCGCAATAGGATTATTTTTCCGATTCTTGATACGCAGTCTCATTACCGCGCTTTCGGCGCGCGCGCTTTAGAATCCGATAGCGGAGGAGACCGGACAACAACGGCCAAATATATTAATTCGCCGGAGACCCCTGTTTATGTTAAAGGGCATCACCTCTACGGTTTTCATTTGGCCAAACAGGCGATCGGGCAGGAAGATTTTGTTATTATCGTCGAGGGATACATGGATTGTATTATGCCCTATCAGGCCGGAGTGGCCAATATCGTCGCTTCCTTGGGAACGGCCCTGACGGTAGAGCAGATTCGTTTGTTGCATCGTTATACGAAAAATATTGTTATGCTTTTTGATATGGATCCGGCCGGGGAAGCGGCAATGCTTCGCAGCCTCGATACCTTGATCGAAGAAGGAATGAATGTCAAGGTGGCCACGCTGGCTGAAGGCCACGATCCGGATTCATTCATCCGTAAGTATGGGGTTAAGATCTTTCGCGAAAAGGTCAATGCCGCCCAAGCGCTCTTTGATTATAAACTTAACATTCTTTTGAATCGTTACGATGTTAGGGCCATTGAAAGCAAGGCGAGGATTTCCGGAGAAATGCTCCAAACGGTCGATAAATTCAGCAATGCTGTTCTGCGAGCCGGATATCTTAAGCATTTAGCCCAGGTGTTAACGGTTCCTGAATCAGCGCTCCTGATCGAACTTAACAAAGTCCGGCAGATGACCGGAGAGAAAAAGAATTTTGGAAAAGTGAGCGCCCCGAAGACGGCCGTTGTCGAACAGCTCAGGGTTGTCGAGGGCGATATCTTAAAGTTGCTTTTGGAAGAAGAAAGTTTTATTGCGGCAACGATGAGAGAGATCACTCCGTCGGATTTTCAGGATAAACGGATTCGGGAAGTGATCTCCAAGATCTTTGACCTGTTTGACCAAGGCAAGGAGGTCAATGGGGCTAACTTGATCAATAGTTTTGAAGATCAAGACATGCAGCATATGATCTCGCAAATTATGGCGACAGAAAGCATTTTTTCCGGTGACAAAAAAAAGATTCATAGCGATTATATGAATCGGATGAAAAAGGACCGGGTAAAAATACAAATGAAGGAAATGCAGGCGCAAATCAGTGAAGCTGAAAGGCAAGGCCGTCAATCTGAACTTGACACTTTGTTAAAGAAGTATAATCAATTAATGAAAGAAGTTACTTTCTAACTTTCTAGGAGAACACATGAAACAGTCCGCAAAGACAGATGATCTTAAACAAGTTGTCGAGAGGTTAATCGTCTTAGGAAAGAAAAAAGGATTTCTGACCTATGATGAAGTTAATCAAGCGCTCTCGGATAATGTTGAATCTTCGGAAGAGATCGATAAAGTCTTTGATATTTTAGACGGGAAAGATATCAAGATCATTGAAGCTGAGGATGAGGGAGATGTTTCGTCGTCGGGGGATCTGGATAAAGAGTCCAGGGAGCAGGAAGTCCGCCGTGTCCGCGAAGAAAGC
>DAOWBD010000012.1 GCA_030634235.1 Candidatus Omnitrophota bacterium
CGGATGCGTCGATCTCTAGACTTCCGAAGTCTTTCGCCTCGCTGACCCGGGACACAAGTATGGAGGCAACAGCATCTTTTTCTTTATGGAAATCCAGCAAGGCCTGAAGATCGACAGGGAGAAACGAATCACCGTTAAAAACAAAGAACGTGTCGCTTGAAATAATTTCCTGAGCGTTTTTCAAGGCGCCCCCGGTCCCTAAAGGTTCCTCTTCTCTCGAGAAATCGATCGTCAACCCGAAATCATGGTCACGATAATGGTTCTCGACGAGATCAGCCTTATGCCCAGTGCAAAGAATAATACGTTCAATACCCTGATCCTTTAAGTGCCCGATAATAAGGTCGAGAAACGGAGCGCCGTTGACCTCTGCCATGACCTTCGGCGTATCCCCGGTAACACTTTGCAGGCGCGTACCTAAACCGCCGCAAAGAATAATGCCATCATGATCATTTACGCTCATATTCGCCATTCGGTTGATAAAAAATGATCTGCGTGCCCAGATTCTCGAACTTAAAAGGCACCAATAATAGGTTCTTTAGCTTTTCTTTAATCTTCTTCTGCGCGCTTGGCGGCGCGAACAACATCACAAAACCGCCGCCGCCGGCCCCGAGGACCTTTCCTCCGATAGCCCCGGCCCTTTGTGCCATCTCATAGATGCTGTCAATCTGCGGTGTCGAGACTTTCGAAGATAATTCCCTTTTAATCTTCCAGCTTTCATCCAACAGCTTGCCGAATTCCTCGATCCGTCCTTTGCACAATAATTTGACGGCATCCTGAGTCAACTGGTACATCGCCGTCAGTTCTTTTCCCTTCTTCGGTATATTCTTGATCTGATGAGCCGCGATCTTCGACGCTGTCCTTGAAAATCCGGTAAAATACAGCATGAGATGCTTCTCTAAACTCTTAACTCTCGCCTCAGGAACCGTCACGCGTCGAACCTTTAGATGTTCCTCACCGCCGAATTCAATATAGTTCAATCCTCCATGAGCCGCTAAAGCCTGGTCCTGGCAGCCGACATTCTCTTTGCACATTTTCTGTTCGATATAAATCGCCTCTTCGGCCAGCCGCGCCTTGGTCGGCATCACGCCCTTAAGCGCGTAAAGACTGTTCAAGAGCCCGACGGTAAACGACGAACTCGACCCTAACCCCGTCCGGGCGGGCAGGTCGCCGTCGTGATGAACCTCAACACCCTGCTGGATCTTCAGAAACCGCAGCACCTCGCGAACGGCCGGATGGTCGATCTCGTTAATGTTTTGGACTTCTTCCATTTGAGAATAAATGATCCTCGACTTATGCTTAAAGAACGGAGGAAGATAACGGCACGTGATATAACAGTATTTGTCAATGCTCGTCGCTAAGACGGCTCCCTTGTTCTTCTTGAACCAAAGAGGATAATCTGTTCCTCCGCCAAAGAACGAAATGCGAAACGGTGTGCGGCTAATGATCATGGCATGATCGCTTTCTCTAAAATTTTCCGTTTAAGTTTAATTTCGGTAGACCGAAGCGTTTCATCGACGGCAACCTGCCCGAACTTGGTCCTGATCAAATCGAGAAACGCGGGATTCGTGTGATAGGTCATCCACGCCTCGTCCCTGAAGGCCAGCACCTGCTCGGGCGTCAAATGCTTCGTCGGCAACGGCTGGCAGTCATACGAATGCTGCGAATACCCGGCATAGCACTCAGGAAGCTTCCATCCATCCTTCAGTGCCTGTCCGTAAAGCGGGCTTCCAGGATAAGCCATCGCCGAATAAAAATTAGCTTCCTCTGTATTCAGTTCCAAAGCCAGATCCAATGTCATCTGCATGCTATCCATCGTATCTTCCGGAAGGCCGAAAATATAATTGGCAATCACATTGATATCATGGTCGCGTATTTTCGCCACGACATCCCGGATATCGACATCTTCAAATCGCCCCTTGGTCACATCTTTCCTGACGTTTGTATTGGCGCTTTCAATTCCTAACGCAAGCCAATTGACGCCGGCCTTCTTGAGCGTCTCAAGAAATTTCTCTTTAACTGTATCGACACGCGAGTAACACCAGATGTTAAAGTCGTATCCCCGCTCGATGATCATTTCGCAGAGCTTCATAAAATGGTTGGCGTTAAGAACGAACAGCTCGTCGGCGATCTTGATATTTTTGATACCGAGTTCTGCAAGCTTATCGAATTCCTTGATCATGAACTCGGGATCCCAGTAGCGAAACACGGCGCTGCCGTCGGAAAATTCATTCTCCTGGCGATTGATAATATTGATCATGCAAAACGAGCAACGCATCGGGCAGCCTAAGCTGGTATACAACGCCGCAAACGGCTGGCGCTCGCAGTTATTCGAATACGCGTGCCAGAGCGACGTGCGATAGCGATCCATTGGCAATTTATCCCAGACGATCCCGGGAAGCTCGTCGGGCAGATCCCACCGGGAAACAATGGGCGACGGCGCGTTAAGAACAATGCGCCCGTCATCGCGATACCCTAATCCCTTGACCTGATCAAGCATATCGACTAAATTGGTTTTCAAAAGAGCGGATATCGTGTAAACGCCTTCATTCTGGCAGACCATATCGATAAAACCGTGACGTTCCAGCACTTCCTGAGGCAGTGCCGCAACATGCCCGCCGACAAAAAGGATCTTAATGCCGTCCCCGCATGTGTTACGGACTTCTTCCGCCAACGAAACCATTCCCGCCATGTTCTGCGAACTGGCGCTCGGCTGCTGGCCGTAAACCACAAAACAGGCAACTCTTGGATCCATTTCCTTCACCTGCCCTGCGGCCTGCGGGTCATCCAAACACAAGGCCTCGCAATCCAGGATCTCCGCAGAGAATCCTTTCTTCAAACAGTGGGATGCGAGCATGCCGGCCCAAATGGGCGGCTCAATCGCGGAAAAATCTTTACTTAGATCCTGATAATTCTTCCGGGAAGCGGTTGTATTGATAAAAAGAATATCTAATTGACTCATTTGGACAGTTTCTGATCGCCTTATACGTTGGTATACTGGCTGCGCTTGATGATCTGGTATCCTTTGACAAGCTCCTGGATCCCGACTGAAAGCGATACTTGCGGTTTGAAACCTGTTTGTTCGATCTTCTCATTGCTGACAATGTAGTCCCGCTTGTCCGGATCTTCCCCTATGTCAGATTCAATGAAATAGAACTCAGGAACATACTTTTTGATCTCTTCACAAAGCTCCAGCTTGCTTAAATTCGCGTCACTTAAGCCCACATTATACGGTTCGCCCTTCATCTTGTCAAAATGATTCAGGGAGTGAATAAAGGCGTTAGCAACATCCCGAACGTGAATATAGTTCCGCTTGAAATGAGCCTCAAAAAGGACAATAAAGCGGTCATTAACCGCTCGATAGGTGAAATCATTGACCAAAAGGTCAAGGCGCATGCGCGGGCTGACACCAAAAGCCGTTGCAAGCCTTAGAGTTATGCCTTTTCCGGAATCCAATATTTCATTCTCGCCCGCAACCTTTAATTTTCCGTAAAGGGAAACGGGCCTCAAAGGCGTTTCTTCCGTACAATGAATCCCTTTTTCTCCCACCCCGTAGCCGCTATTGGTTGTCGGATAAATGACCATCTGATCGTTTCCGGACAAATTGAGGATCGTCTTGACTGCATCCAAAATGACCGCCTCGGCCCCTTCCGGGTCCTGAGCGCATAATGGCGCGCCCGTCAAACACGCCAAAGGGAAAATCGCATCGGCCTTGCCTATATGTTTTTCGACAAGGGCCTTGTCCCTCGCGTCTCCCCGCACAACGTCTAAGTTCGGGTCAATACAACAATCGAGCAAAGATGCCTGACGATACATGAAGTTATCGATAACAGTTACTTGATGGCCTTCTTTAAGCAAAGTCGGAACCAGAACCGATCCTAAATATCCGGCCCCTCCTGTCACTAAAATATTCATTGCCGCGCTCCCTTTAAAAATTTAAAAGTTTGCCGTTAATTTTATAATTGCCTGATCCTGTCTCTATATCCATCGTACGTTTTTCGAATGCCTTGATCGAGAGAGACCTTTGCCTTCCATCCTAAACTGTTAACATAACTGCTGTCCAAAAGCTTCTTCATGGTCCCGTCAGGCTTTGTCTCATCGAAGACAGCCTCTCCTTCAAAACCAACGGCCCTGATGATCGTTTCGGTTAACTCTTTGATCGTCACATCACTGCCGGAACCGACATTAACGGGCTTCTCTCCATTATAATAATCCATCAAATGCAGGGCCGCCGCCAAGAAGTCATCAACATACAAGAATTCCCGCCGGGGATTTCCTGTTCCCCAAACAGAGACTTTCTGTCGTCCCTTGACCACGGCACTGACAAATTTACCTATCAAGGCCCCGATCACATGGGCCGTCTCAATATTCACATCGCTTCCGGGACCATAGACGGTCGCCGGAACTATCGCGATCGCGTTAAGTCCATATTGTTTTCTGAAGGCCTGGCAAAGTTTAATGCCGGCGATCTTCGCGACCGAATACGGCTCGCTAGTTTGCTCAAGCGTTCCCGTGAGAAGATGCTCTTCCTTCATCGGCTGCGGGCATTCCTTCGGATAAACACAGGACCCTGCAATATACAGAAGTTTCTTTACCCCGAACTTCCGGGAGGAATAAAAAATATTATTCTGGCTTTCCGAATTATGATACAGGAATTCCGCCGGGTTCTTCACATTCGCATCGATTCCCCCCGAACGCGTCGAGCCCAAGAAAACATACTCCGGCCTGACCTTTTGGAAAAACGCATAAACAGAAGCCTGGACAGTAGGATTCAGCCCAATCTGCGAGGAAGAGAAAATGTTTGGATACCCGCTGAACTTAAAATACGTATACAGGACATTCTCGATAATATCATTATGCCCGACGACAAGGATCCTCGAATCTTTATTCATTGACAGATCTGCAAGACCAGCGGCCTTGCATCCTCTTATTTTTGATTATAATAATTCCCGTGTTCGATAAGCAGCGTTGCTTTATTATCTTCCCTTTCGAGGGCATGCTTATAGGCTGGGAAAATATCTTCCGGCTCTTCAAGCTCAACAACATCGATCCAGGTAAACATTTTCCGGAAACCGTCCGCATAATTACCCACATGCTGGTGCCCGGGATGAACAGGCGTATCCGGCCCGGAAGCCGTGCGGATGATCATTTTTGGAACAACCGACCCTGAACTGATCGCCGGAATTTTGTCCAGCGTATTGACCATATCAGAGGTTGCTAATAATAAAAAGTTCTGGCGGGGATAAACAGAGATCGGAATGTAACCTGCAAGCGCCAACCCAATCGAGAATTGCATCTGAAAACTTTCATTGATCGGCATCTCAAGGGTTTTTTCCGACGGGAGGTCACGCAAGGTCTGATACATAAAAGTTCCCGGTCCGGCCACCGTCTGGCCGAGAAAGAAAGTTTTCGGCTGCTGGGCCACCCATTCCATCGTCCGCTTTAATTCGTCAAAATAGTTCATATTAAAATTTGATCTTCCACCCCAGCCCCGAATGAGGGTAGGTATTTTTATATTGAAAGTAAATGATCTTTTCTTCGAACTTTGTTCCCTTGAACCACGGGTCCGCAGATCCCCAAACCTCCCGGGTATCGGTCATGACACTTAAACCGTTATCACAAACGATATATTTAACCGGCAGGTCAAAATGGACGGCGTATTTGACGGCCTCGTGAAACACTCCTGTTTCCGACGACATGTCCCCGCAGAAAATATAAGCCTTCCCGCTTTTCTTCTGATTCTTCAAGGCCCAGGCAACACCGGCCGCCGTTCCCATGAGACTTCCGACAATACCGGAACAAAAAACATTATGTTCAGGGAAGCATAACGAAATGCTCTTCCCGTCGAGAACAGCTTGCTTGACTTCCTCGCGCGGAACACCCTTAAGCAAGGCTAACTCGTGCGAGTCCCAATGGCCGAACACGTAATCATCCGGCCCGATCGCATTATCCTCAAATATCTTGATCAGATGCTCCTCGCGTCCCGCGCGCAGATGGACAGGCGCGCGAATAGCTCCGGTCGCAAAAATATCGGCGATCTCCTGTTCAAAATCCTTTAAATCATCTTTTGTCAGCATTATTTTATTCTCGGAGGCCATTTGAATTAATCGATCAGATTTTCTTTAAACCAATGGATCGTTTCCTGCAGCCCTTGCTGCAGCTTCACTTTTGGTTTCCACTTAAGATACTTTTTGGCAAGCGTAATATCCGGCTTACGCTGCCGGGGATCATCCGTCGGAAGAGGTTTATAAACGATCTTGCTTTTCGACCCCGAAGCCTTAATGACCAACTTGGCAAATTCGAGAATCGTAAATTCATCCGGATTGCCGACATTGACCGGGCTGTGGATCTTCGAATGCAGCAGGCGAAAGATCCCGTCGACAAGGTCGGAATAATAACAGAATGACCGTGTCTGCCGGCCATTGCCGTAAACGGTCAGAGATTTATTATGCAACGCCTGATAAATGAAATTCGGAACAACGCGCCCGTCTTGAATGCGCATGCGGGGCCCATAGGTGTTAAAGATCCGTAGAATACGCGTATCTATTTTATGATACCGGTGATACGCCATGGTAATAGCTTCCGCGAAGCGTTTCGCCTCGTCGTAACAACCACGCGGGCCGACCGGATTGACATGCCCCCAATAAGTCTCTTTTTGAGGATGAACTTCCGGGTCGCCATAAACCTCCGAAGTCGAAGCGATCAAATACCGCGCCTTTTTTAATTTCGCAAGGCCCAGAGTATTGTGCGCCCCGAGCGAACCAACCTTCAATGTCGGAATAGGATGTTTGAGATAATCGACCGGAGAAGCCGGTGAAGCAAAATGGAGAACATAATTAACAGGGCCTTTAATATGCAGCTCTTTTGAAACATCATGTTTGATAAACTCAAAAGCCTTCTCCTTGCTCAGGTGTTTGATATTCCTCAAATTACCGGTGATGAGATTATCGACACATAGGACCTTCAACCCCTCCTCGACGAAACGGTCACAGAGGTGGCTCCCTAAAAATCCCGCCCCCCCGGTGATAACAATGATTTTCTTCCTTTTCGGCATAATTAACCCTTTAGATCTTTCGTATCTTTTTATGCTTCAGATGCCCGTAGACATTACGCAGGTCGTAGATCATTCGGGCATGCTTCAAGATAAGTTTATAATTCACTTTCGTATGATCCGTCGCGATAAGAACGCAATCATGCTTAGCGATGGCATTTGGCGTTAATTTAATGGATTTCATGTCGATCTTCCCGATATTTAAGAACGGAATGATCGGGTCAAAATAATTCACCTGGCATCTTTTCTCCTTGAGGATCTCAATGAGTTTCAAAGACGGTGATTTACGCAGGTCCTTGACATCCTTTTTATATGTTACCCCGACGACCAGAAGTTTGGCCTTGCTCAGTGTCTTTTTCTTCTCCTTGAGGATCTCTTTGAGACACTCGACGACATAATACGGCATGTGGGAATTGGTATCCGCCGATAACTTAATGAACTTGGAACTATAGCCGTGATGTTTCGCCTTCCAGTACAGGTAAAGAGGGTCGTCGGGAATGCAATGCCCTCCGACGCCAAGCCCCGGATAGAACGGCATGAAACCAAACGGTTTGGTATTCGCCGCCTCGATCACTTCCCAGACATCAATGCCCATCTTGTGCGACATCATCGCGACTTCATTGACCCAGCCGATATTAATGATACGGAATGTGTTTTCAAGAAGCTTGGTCATCTCAGCCGCTTTCGCCGAGGAGACCACATGGATATTCTTGATAATCTTTTCATAAAGTAGCTTGGTCAATGCCCCACTCTTGGGCGTCAGCCCGCCGACAACTTTCGGGATGCGCGTGACATCATACTTCTTATTGCCCGGGTCAATTCTTTCCGGCGAAAAAGACAGGAAGAAATCCTTGCCGGCCTTTAAGCCCCCTTTTTCCAGCTCCGGACGGATCAGATCTTCCGTCGTCCCCGGATAGGTCGTGCTCTCCAGTATGATCAGCGTGTCTTTCTTCATGAACTTGCGAATCGTTTTGATCGCGCTGACGATGTAGGTAATATCCGGCGTGTACTTGCGCTTAAGCGGCGTCGGCACGCACACGATAATAACATCGACGGTCTTCAAGACATCGAATTCCATCTGTGCTTTAAGGCGTCCGTTCTTAACAACTTTCGCGACATCTTTTGTCGCGATATCAAGGATGTAACTTTTCTTCTTATTGACCTGAGCGACCCGGTCGGCATCTTTATCGAGACCGAAAACCGTAAATCCCGCTTTCGCAAAATTAACGGCAAGCGGCAGCCCGACGTATCCTAAGCCGATCACGGCAAGACGCGCCTTCTTTGTTGAGATTTTCCTTTTTAATATTGCTGACATCTATGATCTCCCTTTTATTGCTATCCCATCCCGTTTTCCGGGCATTATGAGCTTATTCCCACACCGCGCCCGATGCCATGGTATTCAAAACCAAGATCCTCGAGGCCCTTATCGTGATAGAGATTGCGGCCGTCAAAAAGGACCGCCTGCTTCATGGCCGATCCAATTTTCTTGAAATTCAGTTTCTTAAATTCATCCCATTCCGTCAACAACAGCAAGCAATCGCATCCCTTAGCCGTGTCATACGGATCTTTACCGTATGTAATTTTTTTAAAGATCTTCTTCGCGTTAGGCATGGCGACGGGATCGTAAGCCTTGATCTTCGCCCCCTCCTGCTGCAAGGCATTAATGATATCGATCGACGGCGCGCTGCGCATATCATCCGTATCCGGCTTAAAGGCCAGCCCGAGAACACCGATCACCTTGTTCTTAACGATCCAGAGCTTATCCTCGATCAGCCGGACGAAAGAAGCCTTCTGTTCTTCATTGACCTTACGCACTTCCCTTAACAAACCAAAATCATAGCCGCTTTTTTCACTGATACGCACGAAGGCATCAACATCTTTTGGAAAGCAGCTGCCGCCGTAACCGACCCCGGCGTTCAAGAACGCCCGCCCGATACGTTTATCATGCCCCATGCCTTCCGCAACCTTTAGGACATCGGCGCCGAGCTTGTCGCAGATCTGAGAGATGGAGTTCATAAACGATATCTTTGTCGCTAAAAAAGAATTTGAAGCATGTTTGATCAATTCAGCGGAATTGATATTCGTGACCACCATATGCGGCTTCAGCGGCTTATAGATCTCGCGGAATAATTTCTCCGCTTTTTTCGATTCGACACCGACCACAACCCTGTCAGGATTCATAAAGTCACTGATCGCCGATCCTTCCCTCAAGAATTCCGGATTCGACGCCACGTCAAACTCCAGCGTCGTCTTCTTAAATTTCTTGGGCAGGTTCATCTTAATGGTCCGCGCGACCCGTTTGCCGGTCTCAGCGGGAACGGTCGATTTCTCGATAATCAGCTTGTAATCGTCCATGTTCACCGCGATCTGGCGGGCAACATTCTCGACATACGTCAAATCCGCATCACCGCTCTTCTTCGACGGCGTCCCGACAGCGATAAAGATCGCTGTTGATTTTCTTGTCGCCTCTCGAATAGACGTCGTGAAGGAAAGGCGCTTATTCTTCAAGTTCTTCTTAAGCAATTCTTCTAAACCGGGTTCATAGATCGGAACCTTTCCCAGTTTTAATTTTTTGATCTTCTCCTGGTCAACATCGACACAGGTGATTTTGTGCCCGATCTGAGCTAGACAAACACCGGTCACCAGCCCGACGTATCCTGATCCAACGATCGCTATGTTCACTTTAATCTCCTTCCGAACTTTGTGACCCTGCTTTACGTTTATTGAAACTTGTCCCAAAATCTATAACCATATCCGGAAAGGCCTTTAATGTAAAGACAACCCAGATCTCATTACCGAATTTCCGTTTTTCGTTAAAGTTAATGTCCATCGTCCAGCAATGCAGATCTCTGGTTAATGCATACTCCTGTTCCTTAAGAATGCCGTTGCGTAGGTCAAAACGCGTGTACGTGCGCAATCCCCATTTCGGATTAAATTTATAAGTGAGCTCCGTAGTGAGTTGGTCGTCGACCGCCCGGTTCCATCGCTTGCCAATGTTCGCAGTCCATTTCCCGCCGCCGTTGATGTACATATCGAAATTCGCCGTCGTTAAATATTCCTCTTGCGTATCATACGTCGAATCAAAATAAAAAGTGACCCAGTCAACCGGCCTAAAGTCGATATCGGCCGAAACCGTTCCGAACCCTCCTTTTGCAGGATCCTCTTTAAGCTTAAAATCAGTGCTGATGATCGCCCTTAACAGTTCGACTGTCTTGTCATTTCTCTTGGTCTGCAGTTTATTCTCGATCGAAAACGTCAGGTGATGAGCATTATCCAATGAGTCCACGCCATCAAAATAATCCAGCTGGCTGGCCGCTAAAGTCGGCTCGCTCATGAATTCATAACTGACCGAAGGCCGAATGATATGCCGGAGCCGGTTAATATCAAGCCCGTACCGGTCAACATCAACATCGAAGACCTTGTAGAATCGCGTGCTTACGTTGGCCCCTGTCCTGAAAATCCCGCGAATGGAATTATATTTCTCCGGGTCGTTGGCCTTACTGTAATAAGTATTGCGTCCCCCGACGAACGGCGTCATTTCAAGAAAACCGACCTTCATCGGATAGGACAATTCACTATCTGAATCAACTCTCATCGTATTTTGCCGGGTCTCACTCGGGGAAGCCACTTTCCTCGTCAGATTGGAATAGGATGTTCTATTTTTCAAATAAAGCCCGGTACCCCATAATGCTTTGTTTGAAAGATCATAGCGCACCTCCGGCAACCTCTCGACGGCAGACGTGAAACGGTTAACCCTGGCGTCCGTACGGAAACTCAAGGTTCCCGAGGGTAGCGTGCGGGTCAGCAAAAAGAATGTATTCGCCGAGGAATCCTCCTCATATTCATTGTCAAAATAATCTTTGACGAGCGTCGCGTCGCTCATTCTGTAGTATTGCATGGTCGCAGTCGTCTTCTTGTCGATCTCCCATTTGTGCCGCCATTCCACTCTAAAACGTTCCTTCTCAATGGTCGGGCTGGGCCGCTCCTGCCAGAACCGCTTGGACGTGATACTGCGCTCGTTCATATAATAGGTCCGGATCTTTCCAACTCCATACTTCAGCGTGTCATAATCAACATCGATCCCCCAGGCAACATCTTTCTTCTCTCTCGCATCAAGACGAATGACCCCCTTGAAATTCTCGTTAAACTGATAGAGCCATTGGGAAAGCAAAAACATTCCCCATTCCTTATCGTAACCCGGAGTGAAAAGAACTTTTGGCTTTTTGTTCCTGAGGTCCTGAGTGAATCTTGGAAGGTAAAGTAACGGAATCTTTCCAATAAGCATGCGGACACTGCGGGCGATCAATTTTTCTCCCGGATACATATCCATTTTTTTCGATGTCATGCGGTAATGCGGCTTATCAAGGTCGCAGGTCGTCACGTAATTGTTTTCCATCTGTATATGATTTTCGCCAACCTTACTAACTTTTTCTCCGTAACCAAAATAAGGGTTGGCAAAGATCTTTGCACCATCGAAAGTCCCGGACATTGTTTCAAAATTAAACGTCAGTTTTTCTCCTGTCATCTCAGAGATCTCGCCACCTTTAGATACTAAACGAATATTCCCAGTCGCATAAGCCGTACCCGTATCGCGCGAAAACTCGATATGATCGCACATCAATGTCATTTTTTTGTTGATAACAACAACATCCCCGTCAGCCGTGACCTTATTGCCGTCCACGGAATATTCGACCGTATCTCCGTTCAATTCCACAGAATCGGAAGCCTTGACTTCCTCAGGACCGTCAGCCTGAATTTCTTCAAGATCAATAGCCTGAACTTCCTCGGTATCGGTAGCCTGAACCTCCTCAGGACCAGCAACCTGAACCTCCTCAGGATCAATAACCCGAGCTTCCTCCGTTCCTTGTTCCTCTTCTTGTTCCTGTGCAAAGGCAGGAGATACAACTGGAAGGCTGAATAAAGCGGTAAACGTAAACTGCAGAAAAACAGCATAAATAGTTGAGATTAATAAAGTTTTGTTTCTATTATGGAAATATTTAACGCTCACGAATAGCTTCCTTCACTAAAACTTGGGCCCCAATGATTCCAGCGTCATCACCTAATTTTGCGCGTACAATCTTCACCATCTTAGACTGTACCCTCATCGCGCGACGCCTGATAACGGCATTGATCGTTTTTCCTAAAAATTGAAAATTATTCGAAACACCTCCACCGATAACGATCAGCCTGAGATTGAGCAGATTAACAACCCCTACCAACCCATTACCGATATGGACCGCCGTTTCTTCCCAAAACCGAATCGCGCGAACATTACCATGCTTGGCCAAACGAAAGACCTCGGGAAGCTGTATGTCCTTGCGTTTAAATATCTTTGCAGCCTTCTTTAAAAGGCAGCCATTGCCGACATAATATTCAAAGCATGCTGACCCGCCGCAATTACAATCGGGACCTTTCTCATTAAGAGGCATGTGCCCTAACTCACCGGCAACAAAACCCTCTCCGCGATATAATGAGCCATTAAGAATAAGCCCGCCGCCGACACCGGTCCCGAGCGTCATGCACATGAGATTCTTATACCCTTTTCCCGCGCCGAACTTCCATTCTCCAAGAGTGATTACATTGACGTCATTGTCGATGAATGTGGGGATATAAAGCTTTTTCTGGATAATACTTTTTAAGGGAACATTCTTCCATCCCGGGACATTAGGTAGGAAGTTCACAATGCCTCTTTTGGAATCGATGAGACCCGGTAGCCCGAGTCCAATCCCTAAGATATCTTTGGATACCAGCTTTTTTTCATCGATCAAATCGCGAATCGCGCCAACGATCTCATCGATCAATTTTGTTTTCCTTTTGTAAAAACTTTTTGTATCTAAAAAGGCCCTGGCAACGATCACTCCGGAACGGTCAACCAGCCCCAATTTAATGTTGGTCCCTCCAACATCAACGCCGATAGTATAGTGTTTCATGTATTTTGCTATTACCTTTAATAGAAGTATTAATTGCAGTATTAGATAGTAAGGCGAACATCTCCTGTATCTGGTGAATTCATTCTACATGATAAGATTTAAGGGTTCAAGTAGTGAATGAAAGAATTTTAGGAG
>DAOWBD010000048.1 GCA_030634235.1 Candidatus Omnitrophota bacterium
ACAATCCTTCGGCATGAAGGTGTCGATCGTGTATCCCTGTCCATTGTTTTTGTTTCCCGTCAAAGGATCAAGGCTTTAAATAAGAAATTCTTAGGCCGTGATTACACCACGGATGTGCTCGCTTTTGATTTTACGGAAGGTAGAGGCACGGCGCGCCGTGCCCCTATAGGTCGGGCGATCAAACAAATCACAGGCGACATTATCATTTCAACCGACGCGGCTCTGAAGAACGCCCGTGTTTTTGGCACGGGGCTCTCCGAGGAACTTGCCCTTTATGTGATCCACGGGATCCTTCACTTGTTGGGGTTTGATGACCATAAGAAACCGGATGTCGAAAAGATGCGCAGGAAAGAACAGCAGCTTTTAGCGCATCTTGGAACGGAAATTAAAAGCATTGTAAAATAAAGTCGCGTACATCGTATTTCGTATATTGTACTTCGTGTGACAAGTTTTGATATGCGATATACGAAGTACGACATACGAAGTACGGAAAAATATGATCCAATCGACGGAAGGTATTGTCTTAAAAACGTTTGATTTGAGGGAAACGAGCCGCATCGCGGTTTTTTATACAAAAGACCGCGGCAAGGTGAAAGGCGTTCTTAAAGGGATACGTGCGGACTCCAGAAAATTCGGCAGCAGCATCGATAAGTTCTCGGTTAACGGCCTGGTGTATTACGAATACAGCCGCTCAGACCTTCATTTGATCAGCCAATGCGACCTCAAGCAGTTTTATTTCATGATCCGTCAGGATTATAAGCGCAATGTTGCCGCGAATTACATGCTTGAGCTTGTCGATACGGTCATGCCGCCAGAGCATCCCAACAAAAGGGTCTACTGTTTGATGCTCGACTATCTGGCGAGTTTAGAGACGGTTGAGGATATCGACAAGCTTGTCCATATTTTTCAGATCAAGATCCTTTTATTGTCCGGTTTTCGTCCTCATATTGATGCCTGCGTGAAGTGCCGCAAAAAGGTCGATGGGAAGGTCAGGTTCAGCCTGAGGGCGGGCGGGCTCATTTGCGCACAGTGCCCTACAACCGAAACGAATTTCTCCATGATCTCTCGGGGAACGATTGCTTCAATGTTGCACATTGAGCAGAGTGATTGGTCGAAAAGCTTGCGGTTAGGGTTGACCAATACGGCCAGAAAAGAGCTGAAATATATACTGAACAACTTTTTGATCTATCATTTAGGCAAAAAGATTCGGTCGGCGCGGTATCTATTTTAATATTAATATTAAAAGATTATTGGCTATTGCGGTTTTTGTTTCTTTTCGATGTCTATTGACTTAAGGGCATGAGCAATTATAATGAAGAAAATATTCTTTTAGCCGTAAATTCTCTTGAGGTATTTGTATGAAGGTTGTTGTCCAAAGGGTCAGTGAAGCGCAAGTATCTGTCAATGACGAGACCGTCGGCCGGATCGGCATGGGCCTGTTGATTTTTGTCGGGATCGCCCAGGCGGATACGGAAGAAGACGCGGATTATTTGACCCAAAAGGTGACTCAGATGAGGATATTTGAAGATAAAGACGGCAAGATGAATCTTTCCTCTTTTGACGTGCAAGCCGAGATCCTTGTTGTTTCTCAATTCACGCTTTACGGCGATTTCCGCAAGGGCCGTCGCCCTTCATTTGACAAAGCCGCCGACCCTCAAAAAGGGGAGGATCTTTATAATTATTTTGTTTCCGGCTTGCGTGGGCAGAATATTAAGGTCGAGACGGGAACGTTCCGCGCGATGATGGATGTGAGTCTTGTCAACGCCGGGCCGGTAACGCTTATCCTGGAAAGCCTTGAAAAATAGCATGAATATTATCGATACCCATGCGCATTTAGATCATATTGAGAATTTGAATCAGGCTTTAAAGAACGCGGATCAAGAGGGCGTCGAGAGTATTATCACGGTCAGTACGGATGTTGCCTCATGCCGCAAAAATCTGGATATTAAAAGAGGCGCAAAAAAGCCGAACATTTACCTGGCCATGGGCATGCATCCTTCCGACGCGGATCTTGATGATCTGGACGCCTGCGTCGAGTTGATCCGAAACGAGAGAAGCGAATTGACCGCGATTGGCGAGATCGGCCTTGATTTCTGGTACAAATGGGTCCGCAAGGATCAGGAAAAGAAAAACGCGCAGCGTAAAGTGTTTCGCGCGCTTCTGGAGCTGGCCCAAGAACTGGACTTGCCGCCGGTCATTCATACCCGCGGGACGTGGCGTGAATGTTTTGAGACGGTCAAGGAAATGGGCATTAAACAGGCCGAGTTCCATTGGTACAGCGGGCCGCTTGATGTCTTAAAAAACATATTAGACGCCGGCCATTATATTTCGGCCTCGCCGAGCATAGCGTACAGTCCAGAGTCCCGCGAGGCGGTCGGTTATGCCCCGATCGATCGTGTCATGATCGAAACGGACAGCCCCGTTTTTTACCGGATGGGGGGCCAAGAGGACGGCGAAGGTTTTCTCGCCGAGCCAAAAGATATCTTCAGGACGTTAAGGGCCTATTGCGCGTTAAAGGATGTTCAAGAGGCGCAGGCTCTTGAGGTGTTCAACCGGAATGCCAGGGAATTTTTTCATCTGGACTGATTATACTCTATTAGGTCACAAAGTAAGACTTTCCGAACCTAATAATGCCCAATTTATGCCCTAATAGAGTATAACGATATAAAATAAACGACTAATCTTAAAGATTGGGGGAACCGTGAAAAAACTGATCATTATTGTATTATGCGTCGCCATTGCTGCTGTTGGGGCTTTCGTATTTTTGAAACAGCAGGAGAGAGGTTCTGCTATAGAGAACATTCTTCCTAAAGGCCCTCTGGCTTATGTGCAATTGAACGATGTTGAAAAGAATCTGAGGAAAATGTCGTCGATACCGTTTTGGAAAACTATTGGCAGCATTAACTACGATGTTCTGATACAGAAAAATGTTATCGGCCCGCAGCACAAGATGTTGCTCGATCTTATTAGAACTCAATTTTCACAGGTGTTGAGCCATCCGATGACCAAAAAGCTCTTTGGCCAGCAAGTGGCTTTGGCGATCTATCCTTTAGACAAGGACGTGGACGCGCTTGTTAAGGACATGAAAACGTTCGACCCCATGATCATTGAAGAACTGTTGTCCGGGCTTTTTCTCGTGACACGCGTCGACCCGGACGTGCAGCTCGCCGAATTTCTTTCAAGGGCGTTCAGCAAGTATGGTGATAACGTTTCTCAAGGGCAGGTTGAGTATAAGGGAGAGACGATTCGCACGATCACCATAGCGAATGTCGGCGTGAAATTCTCTTTTGTCCGTCTTAAGGATGTTCTTGTATTCGGAATAGGGGAAAAAGCGACGCGCATGAGCATCGATGCCTACAAGGGAAGCAAGCCGTCCTTAGCGGAGGATCCGCAACTTGCCGAAGCCCTCTTAACGGCTCGGGATCCGTCGAGCATGGTGGGATTCTTCGATTTCGCAGTATTATTAAAAACGCTTAGGGATCAGTCGGAAAATCTGTCCGGCCTTGCCGGGGAAGGGTCTGAATCTGACAAGGTGCAAGAACGATGGAATGACGTTTTATCCAAAATGTCGGGCCTCAAGACATTCGCTTTTTCTTCCGGGTTAGAGCCGATCATGAGGTTCAATGCCCGTTTTTTGACGGAACCCGCGAAATTGGACCCTGAATATGCTTCTCTTTATACTTGTCCGTCTCAGACTAACAAGACGATAAAATTTGTTCCCGAAGCTGTTTTAGGTTATCAGTGGAGCAATTGTTTCGATCTGAATTATTACTGGAAAGAATTAAAGAAAGAAATGGAACAGACTGACGAGGCGCAAGCCAGGGTCAATGATCTGCAAGCGAAGATAGGCCTGAGTATCGAGGATGATATTCTGCCTGTGTTCGGGGATGAGATCGGAGGATATCTTTCTGACATACAGGTCGGAGGGTTTTTCCCGATTCCTAAGTTCGTATTCTTTATAGAGATAAAGAACAAAGGCAAGGCCGAACAGTTGCTCTCGAAATTAAAGGACCAGCCGATGGCCATGCTTCAACAGGAAGATTATAACGGTGTTGAGATGAAATATCTTGCGTTACCTTTCGGAGAAGATATTCAGCCGGGATACTGTTTCTTGGGCGATTATTTGATGATCTCGTCAAGCCGTCAGCTTCTTAAGAGTTCTGTCGACGCGTCAGGAAATGCCGCCAAGTCGCTATTAGCCAGCCCGGCCTTCAAGAAGGTCAATTATGGATTAACGGACAAGAGCCGGAGCGTTCAATTTGTTAGGGTCGGAGCGATCGTCGAGAAGATCAAGGGGGTTGTCGGATGGACCAGCGATTGGGTTAGCGCCCAGGAACGCAAGGCGCAGGCTTTTCAGGTGGGAAGCACAATGCCCTTGGAAGAGGTTAAGAACAATATTATTGTAAGGTCAAAAGAGTTAGAGGAAATGAGCGATAGGATTATTGTCCTTGAAGATGAGGTCTGGAATTTGGAGACCAAAGGAGAGGACTTCGTCGGCGTGCAAACGCAGATCAATGACCTGAAGGGTCAGATCAGGTCCAAAGAACTGGAGCTTTCCGGCGAATACGAACGTCAGCAGGAGCTGGAAAATATTCTCCAAAAGGGTGATCAGAATACCCCTGACCTGGCCTTGCGTCAATTATATCTGGATGAAGCGATCTATCCGATCCTGGATAGTTTAAGGTCGATCAAATCGTACGGAATGCGCGTGACATTTGAAAAGAATGCCCTTGAAGCATCGGCATTTTTTGACGTTTCGTATTGATCGAACTGGCGCGCTTGCGTCCATAAGGAAAAGACATGACCGATAGCCGGTATGAAAAAGGTTTAGAGACATTAAAAGGGATCAGCAGCGACACTGCCGAAAGGATCAACGGCCTGCTTAAAGATATTTGTCCTGACATGGCCCGCTTGGTGGTGGAATTTCCCTATGGGGATATTTATTCCCGGCCCGGGCTCGATATCAAAACGCGCGAATTGATCACGATCGCTTCTTTAACGACTTTGGGATATGCCAAGGACCAACTCAAGGCGCATGTGCATAATGCGTTTAATGTTGGGTGCACGAAAGAGGAGATTGTCGAGGCGATCATGCAGATGGCCATTTATGCCGGGTTTCCGGCCGCTTTGAATGCCCTGTTTGCCGCAAAGGAAGTTTTGCAGGAGAAAGGGCTGATCGGCGCTTAGCGGGGCGGAAGTTAGAATAGACACGAGCAGCAATTTCGATTACAATATGACTTCAAGCTTAAAAACAATTCATAAATAAACATGCCTTTTAAAATCATCAATAAGCAGGTTCTTGCCGAAAATGTCAAGAGAATCGACATTGTCGCTCCGAATATTGCCGGTAAAGTCCTTCCCGGACAGTTTGTAAGCGTCTGCCCGGAAGAGGACGACGAGCATATTCCGCTTGCGGTGACGAGTTCTGATCCGGAACGGGGCTACATTTCTCTTATTTTCCCGGAATTAGGGCATACGACCAGGAAGCTGGGAGCCCTGCAGATCAATGAATCGATCTTTTCGATATTGGGTCCCTTAGGGAACCCGGCCCGGATCGAAAAGAAGGGCGTTGTTGTCTGTATCGCCAGCGGTATTGGCATTGCGCAAATGTTACCGATCTGTCGCGCGTTCAAGGGTAAGGGAAATAAAGTTATCGGGATCATCGGGGCGAAGACCAAAAGGGCGCTGATGTTAGAGCCGCAAATGCGCTTGGCCTGCAACAAGATTCTTATTGCTACGAATGATGGCTCTTACGAGCGCCGCGGTTTGGCGACCGATATATTGGAGAAGTTCTTAAGCGAGAACAAGGTCGATCTCGTCTATGCGATCGGTGCTGTCGATATGATGCGCACGGTCTGTTCCTTCACCGAGGAAAAGCGGATCAAGACGCTGGTACGATTGAATCCTGTGATGGTCGACTGCATGGGCATGTGCGGTTCCTGCAGGGTCAAGGTCGACGGGGAAATGGTCCTTGCCTGTGTTAAGGGGCCGGAATTTGACGGGCATAAAGTCGATTTTAATGATTTAGATATTCGCATGAATGCCTATGAGGAGTCTGAAGAATGGCGCAACCGACAGTCAAAACACAACCCAGCGAGAGGCGAGTCAAAAACTTTAGCGAAGTTTCTCTCGGGTTTCCTAAAAAGCTAGTTTTCGAAGAAGCGAGGCGTTGTCCGCAATGTGTTGATCCCGTCTGCATGAAGGGGTGTCCGTTGGGGATCAATATCCCGAGGTTTATCCGTTCCCTGCGGGAAGGTAATGTCGACAGCGCTTATGCAAAGATCAAGGAAGAGAATTGTCTCGCGGCTATTTGCGGCCGCATTTGTTCCGCGCCTTGTGAAGCGGCTTGTATTTTAAATGAGGAGGGCGCGCCGCCCATCGGGATCCGGGCGCTTGAGCGTTATGCGGCGGACTTCGGCCGTTTGAAGGCCGCTAAGCGCGACCAGGCCTTTCTCGGTGGGAAAAAGATCGCTATTGTCGGATCCGGCCCGACGGGATTAACGGCGGCGGCTCAATTAGTCCAACGAGGATATCAAGTCACGGTTTTTGAATCTTTTGATAAACCCGGCGGCGTCCTGCGTTACGGCATACCTGAATTTCGCGTCCCTAAAAAAACTTTAGATAATGAGATCAATGAGATCAGAGTCGCCGGGGTCAAGATCGAAGTGAATTTCTTGATCGGCCATACGGCAAGCCTTGAAGAGTTGATCCGTCAAGATTTTGACGCTGTTCTTTTAGCGACCGGCGCGGGCATTCCAAAGTTCATGGACCTTCCCGGTGCGAATTTAGGGGGCGTTTATTACGGAGAGGAGTTCTTGATGCGCGTGAACCGCGCGAAAAGCACGTTCTTCTCGAGAAAACTTGATAAATTACCCGTGGGCCAAAGGATCGCCGTGATCGGCTCCGGCAACACGGCGCTCGACTGCGCGCGCATTGGGATCCGGTTAGGGAGAGAAGTGACATTGATCTTCCGCGGCACCGAAGAGGATATGCGTGTTAAGCGTGAAGAGCGCGCCTACGCCAAGGAAGAGGGCGTCCGTTTTGAACCGATGGTCAAGCCCGTTGAGATCCTTGCCGACCCGGGCCATTTTGTCGGCGGCCTCAAGTGTGTCCGCATGGATTATGCCGACGCAAACGGTTCCGGCGAATGGAAGATCACGCAAGTGCCTGATTCCGAGTTCGTGATCGACGTTGATACGGTGGTCATTGCAACCGGCCATAGCCCTAATTCTTTGATCGCAAAAAACGTTTCCCACCTTAAGGTTAACAGCGACGGGACGCTGAGGGTCAATGAAAAGACCGGGATCACCTCGATGCCCGGTGTCTTTGCCGCCGGGAATGTCCGGACGAATGCCGGGCCCGTGGTCGAAGCTATTGCGTCGGGGAAAAGGGCGGCGGAAGAGATCGACAGGTATTTAAA
>DAOWBD010000152.1 GCA_030634235.1 Candidatus Omnitrophota bacterium
GCATTGGCAAGAACCTCGGCAATATCCTGAACATTTAAAGGATCTTCTCCGATAATCGGCTGGTTCAGGTCCACTGGTCCTCCGCCTTCCCCAACATTGATCTCGATCATTTTTTCTCCTAAGATCCCTTCTGTTTTGATCACGAAGCGCACCTTTTGTTCCATCTGCCTTCTGTACTTATCGAAAATATTCAATTTGACCCTGACCCTCCGGCCCTGGAATTGCTTCTCCAGAAAATTAATATCGGATACCGTCCCGACATTGACACCGGCCAGTTGAACAGGCGCCCCCTCGATCAGCCCGCCGACATCCCGGAAAAGCACCTCGACCTGAAACTTAGGTTGCGTGAACCCCCGGTTCTTCCCGATCGTAAAAACCACCATCAGGATCAGCCCCAGCCCGATAAGAAAAAAGATACCGGCAAAAAATTTGATCATAAATTCTTTTCGTTCCATCAGGACCTCACATCCGTAAGAATTATTGGATAAATGACTGCACAAAAATGTCCGAAGATGCTTCCATTTGAGCCTGTGTTCCCATAGCAATGATCTTACCGTTACGAATCAGCACCGAGCGATCCGCAATGCGAAAGGCATTGCGAATATCATGAGACGTGATAACCGTCGTGCACTTTAATCCTTTTGAGATATCCCTTATTAAGTTGGAAATATCCCGACTGCGGATCGGATCAAGGCCTGACGTCGGCTCGTCACAAAACAGGATCTTTGACCCCAGAATAATGGACCTGGCCAACCCGACCCTTTTTTTCATCCCTCCGCTTAGTTCAGAAGGATATTTCCCTTCAATGCCCGCAAGATCGACAACTTCCAGAACTTTTTTAACTTTTGCCTCAATATCCGGTTTATCAAGATCCGTATGTTCCTGAAGCGGAAAAGCAATGTTCTCAAAGACGTTCATAAAGTCATACAGCGCCCCTTCCTGAAAAAGATACCCGATCCCTTTGTGGACCTTTAAAAGCTCTTTTTCCGAAAACTGCGTGATCTCTTTGCCATCGATCCAGATCTTACCACTGTCCGGCCTGACCAATCCCATCATGCTTTTCAAAAGAACACTTTTGCCCGTACCGCTTCCACCCAAGATCACAAGAATCTCGCCCTTTTGAACCTCAAAGTTGATGTCATCAAGGACGACCTGACCGCTAAACGATTTGGACAAATGTTCGATACGGATCATTCACTTGTTCTCTTTTCAAAAAACCGGAACTTATTTCTGCTGAACTTGGTATATAAACGCGCGTAGGGGCGCACATCCATCTTGTCAATAAAGAACTTCACGCCCTGATACTCACCGATCAGACTCATCTCCGAATCCACGAAGCCTTCAATATCATCCGCCGGATACCATAATTCCTCTTCAAACTCGATGGGCTCGCCGTTACGGATCCACTCGGCCTCGATCGCGGTCATAGGATAGCTCTGGACATGGCCAATATTTCCTCCGGTGCTCTGACAACCTGCCGTCAAAAAAAGCAATAAAAGAATTGTTGGCGTAGCGCTGTTATTTCTCATAACTTACCCCCAGAACATTATCATTATTTTTGTTAATATCGTGTTCGAAAGGATCACGATAATAATCGAATAGGCTACGGCTTTTGTCGTGAACTTTCCGACACCAAGGGATCCGCCCCTTGTCACAAAACCCTGATAACAGCAGATCCAACTAACAAGAACAGAAAAAAAGAATACCTTGGCAAAACCGCTGAAGAAATCAACATATCGGATGGCCCGCAACGTCTGGTTGATATAAAAAGCGCTGGGAATATTCGCCTCAAAGACCCCGACCAAATAGCCCCCGGTAATACCGACAATTTCCGAGACCACCGTCAAGATCGGAAGAACAAGAAAACAAGCGATCACGCGCGGCACGATCAAATACTCAATTGGGTCAACCCCTAAAGCCCTCGTCGCCAACATCTGGTCATTGACATTCATCGTCCCTAATTCAGCCGTGATCCGCGCGCCGGCCTTTGCAGAAAAAATGATTGCCGTAAAAACAGGGCTCATTTCCCTCACCAACGACCAGGCCACCATCTGCGCGATATACTCTTTGGCGCCGAAGCGTGTTAACGTCACCGCTCCCTGGATCGCGAGAACGGCCCCCGTCGCGAACGAAGTCAAAACAATGATCATCAAAGACTGCACGCCCTGCTCATACATCTGCCGCAAAACTTCCCCATAACGGATGCGTCCACGCAAAATATTACGGACAATATCCCCCAAAAAACAAAGAGCATTTCCCAATTCAGCAATACTATGAGCAATAAAACGAATAAGGGCCATTATGATTTATTTTTCCGCTTCTTCCCTGAACCCAACCAGATCTCTCCAAACTCGGAAGTGATCTTAGACTCTTCACTTTTGGGAATATATTTCTGCGATTCCGCCGGACTTCTTTTTACCGAGCTTTTCTTAGAGCTTCCGGAGACCTTCACCTGATCGAGAAACACCCGGACCCCGCTAGTCTTCGCGCCTAATGCCCGCACGGCATATTGAATGTCCCGGTCATCACTGACGACAACGATGTTTTTTGAGTTGTGCGCCTGCGCAACGATCTTTTTGATCTTATCGTCTGCCGACTCCCCCTGCGAGAAGACTATCTTCGCCACCGATGATTTCATCCCGCCGAAAACTTCCAGATCGCCGTCAAAAACAACGGTCACACCGTTGTTCGAGCTTCCTTGAGGCGCATACTGCTCGATAAACCGGATCAACTGGCGGCGGCGGTCCTCAAGTTTCGCTAGGTTCAACACCGACGGCATTTGATGAATCACATTGTATCCGTCCAACAGATAATGAATAGACATAGACTAATCCACCGACAAGCCCGACCATGACCATAAAAAGAAAATTGATCAGCGATATGCTCACAGCAATCCCCGATTCAA
>DAOWBD010000151.1 GCA_030634235.1 Candidatus Omnitrophota bacterium
ATAGAGTAGCCATGACGGCAAGGAGCATACCTATTGCGGAAATTATGTTTCCTTTGCGAGCTGAAGCAGGAGAACTGAGCATCTTGAGCCCTGACGCAAAAAGCACGACAGAGACGATGTAAATGATATTTATGATGATAGCAGTGTTCACTTCTTGGCTCCCGATTTCTTCTTCTTGAACATCGCAAGCATGCGGTCGGTTACGAGATACCCGCCAATGACGTTGATCGTGGCAAAGGCGACTGCAAGTGTTCCAAGCAAGGTGCTGATATTGTTATCGGGGGTGCCTGCAGAAACAATGGCTCCAACCAGGGTAATTCCGGAAATAGCGTTTGAACCCGACATAAGAGGGGTGTGCAGTGTTGCCGGTACTTTCGAAATTAACTCAACGCCTAGAAAGATCGAAAGGACTAAGACGAAAAGCAGGAATATGAGTGTATTTGGATCCATAGGTTATCCCTTATTCTTAAGCAGTTCGTGGACGATCTCGCCGTTATGCGTAACCAGGCATCCTTTAATGATCTCGTCTTCTGTTTTAAGGTCAAATTTCTTTTCTTCATCGTTCCAGAACATCTCAATAAGATTCGTCAGGTTGTTTGAATACATTAAACTGGCATGCGCGCAGACGCGAGAGGGGAGGTTGCCGAAGCCGACGATTCTCACTTCGTTGTGGGTCTTGATCTCTTCCTCAAGCTTGGAACCCTCGACGTTGCCGCCGGTTTCCACGGCCATGTCGATGATGACGCTTCCCGGCTTCATTTCATTGATCATATCTTTGGTGATGATCAGCGGCGCTTTTCTTCCGAAAAGCTGGGCCGTGGTGATCACGATATCGGAATGTGAGCAGACCTTTTTCATGCCCTCGCGCTGCTGCTTGATCTGTTCATCGGTCAGGGCCTTCGCGTAACCGTCCTTGTCCTGCTCTGACTGGATCTGTATCTTGACGAACTTGGCGCCAAGTGACTCGACCTCTTCCTTAACAACGGGTCGCGTGTCAAAAGCCTCAACACGGGCACCAAGGCGCTTGGCGGTCGCAATCGCCTGCAGACCGGCTACACCGGCTCCGACAACGAAGACACGTGCCGGCGGAATGGTCCCCGCGGGGGAGATCATCATTGGCAGGATCTTGTGCATGCGCTGGGCGGCAAGGATGACGGCCATGTACCCGGCGAGATTCGCCTGGGAGGAGAGCGCGTCCATCTTCTGCGCGAGCGTTGTGCGCGGGATCATACCCATGCTGATCGTGCTGATCTTTTTTTTTCGTAAGTTCTTTAACGAGATAGCCTTCGTGGAAGGGATCAATGAAGCTGATATGGATGGCGCCCTCCTTGAGCTGGCTGACTTCCTTCTCCGGGCACTTGCGCACGCGCAGGATGATGTCGGCAGACTTCAGGACATCAGCGCGGTTGGTGACGACCGCTCCGGCTTTTTTGTAATCTTCGTCGGTGGAATAGATGGTTGATCCGACGCCGCTCTCGACAAAAACGCGGGCGCCTTTTTTCACTAAACGCTCTACTGACAGAGGGATAAGAGCGACGCGCCGGTCACCTAGATAAGTTTCTTTTGGGACGCCAATAATCATGGGCACTAGGTTATCAGAAACTTATTTTTTGTCAAGTACAAATGCAAAATTGCAACTTGACAATATTTCAAGGAGGTGTAAAGATATGCCCTAAATGAACGGGTGACGACTGCCCGATAGCCACTAAAGCAACAATTCTACCAAAAAGGAGAGCCTCTATGGCCAGTGAATTAGGAACAGACCAACGACCTCTGCGGGTTGCCATTATCGGAAGCGGACCCAGCGGTTTTTATGCCGCCCAGCCATTATTAAAATCTGAAACAAACGTTATTGTTGATATGTATGACCGTCTGCCGGCTCCTTACGGGCTTGTCCGTTATGGTGTTGCGCCTGATCATGCGAAGATCAAGAATGTAACCAATGTTTACAAGAAAACTGCCGAGCAGCCGGGGTTCTCGTTCATGGGAAATGTCAACATAGGAAAAGATATTTCCGTCGAGGAACTAAAGAAATTTTATGATGCGCTGATTTTCACCTGCGGGGCAGAAACAGATCGTAAGCTTGGCGTTCCCGGCGAGGATTTAGAAGGAAGTTATACAGCGACGGAGTTTGTCGCCTGGTACAACGGCCATCCGGATTACCGGGACCGGAAGTTCGACCTTTCCGGCGAGGTTGCGGCGATCATCGGGGTTGGCAACGTCGCCATGGATGTCTGCCGCATTCTATGCAAGACGGTCGACGAGCTTAAAACCACGGACATCGCCCAGCACGCGCTGGACACGCTTGCTGAAAGCAAGATTAAGGATATCTATATGATCGGTCGTAGAGGGCCGGCGCAGGCCAAATTTACGCCTGCTGAGATCCGCGAGTTCGGTGAACTGACCGATTGCGATCCTGTGGTAGATCCAAAGGATCTGGAACTTAGCGAGGTGAGCCAGGCTGAGCTTGAAGATCCTAAAAATTCAGCTAATAAAAAAAATTGTGAAATTCTTAAAACTTATTCTACCCGTGAGCCGTCGGGAAAACCAAAAAAGTTTATTGTTCATTTCCTTGAAAGTCCGGCGGAGCTCAAAGGCGATGGAAAGCTTCAGAAGCTTGTTCTAGAGAAGAATGAACTTGTGGGTGAACTAGGAAAGCAAAAATGTAAAGGCACAGGGGTTAAAACCGAAATAAACTGTAATATTCTTTTCCGTAGCGTCGGCTACCGCGGCCTTGCGATCGAAGGCGTGCCGTTTCATGATGCCTGGGGGATCTTCCCTAATAATGAGGGGCGTATTACGGACGGTGAAAATGTTGTCCCGGGTTTTTACACGGCCGGTTGGATCAAGCGCGGTCCTTACGGGGTCGTTGGAAAGCACTAACCGTGCAGCCAGGAGATCGTTGCGAAGGTTCTCGAAGATGCTGGCACGTTGACGCCGTGCGAGCAG
>DAOWBD010000122.1 GCA_030634235.1 Candidatus Omnitrophota bacterium
AATTATGAGGCGTTAAGTAATGCTCGAAAAGAAATATATTTTTTGCTCCGGGCAAAATGCCCGGTTATTGCCCGGCATGCCGGTGTTGAAGTTGGTGATATGGTGTTGAAAAAAGGCTGAAAGTCTGTAGGATATAGTAATAGAAGGGAAAGATAAAGATGGAAGTACGTATACTTTTTAACAGCGCGGGCATCGAGGAAAATTTGTCTACAGGCTGGGGGGTGTCTTTTTTAATCGGCGACAGCGTTTTATTTGATACGGGAGAAAAGGGAGAGTCTTTACTTAACAATACAAAAGAGATGAAGGTTGATCTTTCGCTGATCCGGGATGTGGTCATTTCCCATGATCATTGGGATCATACGGGGGGGCTAGGGGATATTCTTCACGGACGGCAAGATATCAATGTTTATGCCTGTCCGGGTTTTAGTGATGAGTTTAAGGCAAAAGTGCGGTCGGGCCATAATCGTTTATTCGAGAGTGATGGGTTCGTGGAAGTTGTCAAAGGTATTTATCTGACCGGTGAGATCATAGGGGAATATAAAGGAGGGGATATCTCCGAACAGGCCGTTGTTGTCGACAGTGATAAAGGCCTGACGGTTATAACCGGTTGCGCTCATCCCGGAATTGTTAAAATATTGGATCTTGTCCGGAACAAGTTTCCCGATAGACCGTTTTATTCTGTTTTTGGGGGCTTTCATTTAATGGATAAACACTCGCGCAATATTCATTCAATCATTAATGTGTTCAAAGAACTTGGTATTAAAAAGGCCGGCCCGACCCATTGTTCCGGAACAGAGTCCGAGAATGTCTTCAAGAAAGAATACGGCGATAGCTTCCTGACGGCCAAGGCCGGGGAAACGATCTATATTTAGGGAGACGGAAACAATGACAGCAAACAATAGATCCGGTCGGATCAGTAAAAAACTTATCACAGTTCTTGTCCTGACGGTTATGACAGGCGCCATTCAGGGGGTCGGTGTTCTCAGGAGAGCCTCGACGTCACCGGCGGCGCTGGCGCCGGTGAAGGACGTTCTCGCTAAGGCCAAGGGGAACCCTTTAGCGGTCATTCATGTCGTGGAATATTCGGATTTCCAATGCCCGGCCTGCACGCGTGCGGCGAAGTCCTTAAAAAACTTTTATGAAGCGAACCCGTCGAAGATGTACGTCGAGTTCAAGCATTATCCTATTCCGGGCCTTCATCCCTATGCGGTGACAAGCGCCGTGTTCGCGGAGTGCGCGGTGCGGCAGGGAAAGTTCTGGGATTATCATGATGTTCTCTTTGAAAAGAACAGGGAATGGTCGCGCAGCCTTAAGGTTCGGGAGCGGTTGATGGATATCGCCGAAGATACCGGCCTCGAGATGGGGGCATTCGAGGCCTGTGTCGAGGATAAAGCCGTCGAGGCGAAGGTCCTTGTCGAGAAGTCTAACGGGGCGCGGCGCGGGGTTCATGCGACACCGACCTATTTTATTAACGGGCAGATGGTGGTCGGGGCCCGGTCGCTTGAAGAGAAACTCGGGGAGCTTTTAAGCGGGGGAGGACAATGAGAGGAAGATATTTCTTTGTATTTGTGAGGGTCTTGATCGGCATGGTTTATATTATTTCCGGGGCAGAGAAACTTTTGCAGCCTTATGAAAACTTTCTTTATATTGTCGAGGAATATGATATTATTCCGTTTGCGGCTGTAGAGCGGGTCATCGCGGCGACGTTCCCGTGGCTCGAATATTTTCTCGGGGGTTTTCTTATCCTCGGCCTTTGGACAAGGGAATGCCTGGCCTGCATCGGGATGTTCTCCTGCGTGTTCATTATCGTTGTGGGGCAGGCCATTGTCAGGGGCCTTCCTCTTGCAGAATGCGGCTGTTTCGGGGACCTGGTGGGTATGTCGTTGACCGCAACATTTATGATTGATATAATCATTCTGCTTTTGGTGATTTTATGTTTGTGTTTTTACCGTAAGGGAACCATTTTATGGTCGCTTGACCGTTACTGGGAATAGGGAGAGGAACATGACAAAAAGAACGAACCACGCGAATCTCGACGACGTGCAACAAAAAGGGAGCGGTGTCTACCGGCAAGGCCCGCATATGCTCCCGAATGTTTCTTTGATGATGGCGGAAGGTGTTCTGAAAAATAAGGAGCAGTTAAAGCGGCCGTTTATTACGATCATCAATTCTTATACCACGCAGATTCCCGGGCATGCGCATTTAGATAAGATCGGGCAAATAGTTAAAGAAGAGTTGGAGCAACACGATGTTAATGTCTGGTACACCAATATTGGCGGTGCGGTCTGTGATGGTATTGCCATGGGACACATGGGCATGAAATATTCTCTGCCTTCGCGAGAATTAATTGCGGACCAGATCCAGACCATCATCGGCGCGCATCCCTGCGATGCGTGGATCGGGATCGGTAATTGCGATAAGATTGTTCCGGCCATGTACAATGCCATGGCGCGCATCAATATCCCGTCGATCTATGTCAGCGGTGGGCCCATGCTGGCGGGGAAAGGAAAAATAGACCTGATCTCCGTATTCGAAGGGGTCGGCGCGTACAGTGCCGGGAAGATGGACGAAAAACAACTCGTGGAATTGACTGAGTGCGCCTGTCCGGGCTATGGCAGCTGCGCCGGGCTCTTTACGGCAAACTCGATGAACTGCCTCGGCGAGGTGCTGGGCTTCGCGCTTCCCGGCAACGGCACGATCCCCGCGACCCGGCGGATCGAAGGGTCGGCTCGTCAATTTGATATCAACCCTGATCGGTTGGAACTGGCAAAAAAGGCGGCACGCACACTTGTGTCGCTCATGGAATCTAAAATACGTCCGATGGACATTTTGAAAAAACATTCCTTGGACAATGCCTTTATTCTCGACATGGCTATGGGCGGGTCGACTAACACGGTCTTGCATTTGCTGTCGCTGGCGCATGAAGCCGGCATTCCCTATAAGCTGCAACGGCTCAACGAACTTTCCAAATTGACGCCGAATGTCGTGAAAGTTTCCCCGTCGCGCATGGAGATTCACATGGAAGATGTCGACCGGGTTGGCGGGATGGGCACTATCCTTAAGGCGGTCGCCGACGGCAGCAAGGCCCCTCTGGAACTTGACGCTGCGACTGTCTATGGAAAGCTGGGCGACTATGTCCGGTCGTCGCCGGCGCCCGACGGGGATGTGATCCGTCCCGTGGAAAAGGCCTTTTCCGCCGAAGGCGGGCTGGCCATTTTATTCGGTAATATTGCCCGGCAAGGGGCTGTTGTGAAAACAAGCGGTGTGGAGGAAGATATGTTGTCCTTTGAAGGTCCGGCGAGTGTTTTCGAGTCACAGGAAGAGGCCTTAAAAGGAATTCTGGAAGGGCAGGTTAAAAACGGTGATGTTGTCGTGATCCGCTACGAAGGGCCTAAAGGCGGGCCGGGGATGCAAGAGATGTTGTCTCCGACGGCTGCGATCAAGGGCGCCGGAATTAAAGCGGCATTGATCACGGATGGCCGGTTCTCCGGAGGTACTCGCGGGCTTTGCATCGGACATGTTTCCCCTGAGGCTGCTGCAGGCGGTGAGATCGGCCTGATCAATAATGGCGATGTTATTGCTATTAATGTTCCGGAGAAGACTGTTCATTTAAAAGTAACAGACAAAGAATTGGTTTCCCGCCGGAAGGTACAGAGGTCTTTTGTGCCTAAGATCAACGGTGGATGGCTCGCCAGATATGCCGCCCTTGTGACC
>DAOWBD010000041.1 GCA_030634235.1 Candidatus Omnitrophota bacterium
ATGTGGATCAGGCTGCCCTCGCGCAAAGCTGGTATCCCGGCATTATTCAACATGGTCGTCGCGATCTTCGCGGCAAAGATCTTCATTTTAAAACTGATATTCGTGATGATCACAAGCGGGACCGGAACCATGAACACCAAGAATGAAATTGGAAAAAGGATCTTTTTGAACACCGCAAACCCGTAAAAGAAAAGGATCAAACCGACCAGCACGACCAGCATCGAGAATCCGGAAATGAAATAGACCCGCATCAGCGACGCGAAAACGTGCATAAGCATCCCCATAATGATCAGGCCCATCCCCCATTCCGAGCCGGTTTTTTGGACCGAAGCAAGCTCCTCTTTCTTCTGCCAGATCAGGAACAATGTCACAAAAGGGATCAGAATGCCGTGACTATAATAGGAATCCCGCGCAAACCATCGGTCCCACATCCAGATCATCGTCGGGACGTAGGCCAGGAGGAAGATAACTCCTGCGAAGAGTTCTTTAGCGTAAGTTTTAAAAAAGTTTTTCATATTCAATCCCTTGCCTTCTCCCAAGTAATGTCCTGTCCCGACCCGATAAACCTTAAAAACCCGATCAGTGCCGAGAAATTCAGCAAACAAAACACATACGGGATGTAGCACACTTTCAAAACGGTTTTTAGGATACCATATTTTTGATGCCTTGCCAAGCTGCCGCCCTTACAGCCGTATTTTTTGGAAAGCATGATCCACTCAGTGACACACCCCCCGATACATTAAAATTGCCGGTCGCTTGTAAATTATTTCCTATCTTTGTTTTTCACCTATTTTATCATTCTGTACTGATCCTGCCGCGCACCGGAAACGATTTTGGTATCCATCCTTCAAATACCATTGAACCATTCTTCCCAACCCTTCTTCTGTTGTCACTTTCTGTTTAAACCCTAGATCACGGACTTTTTGGGAGCCATGAACCGTTGGGGCATTAAATTTCTTGATCCGTTTTGCCGTAATCGGAAAATTAAAGTTCACGATTCTTGCCAGAATGTCAAACGGATACGCCAAACACACCGCCAATCCAAGGGGAACCCTAAAACGCACCGGTTTCCGGCCAAGCTTTTGGCGTATGACATTGGTAATTTCTGACGAGATTTTATGCGGCTGGTCGGAATAGTTGATCGTTTCAACGCCGGAGGACATCTTCTTTATCATAAACAGCATTGCTTCAACCAAGTTCTCAACATATGCCACTGCCTTAATATTACCCCCTTTACCAACCATAAGAAAACGGTTCAAATAAATATTATCAATGAGTCTGAACATATTCGCGTAATTGTGGGGCCCAAATACCACAACCGGACGGATGATCAATATTTCGCGCGACGCATCTTCATCGGCCCATTGCCGGACAATATCCTCCCCGGCTTTCTTTGACTCACCATAATCGTTAGACGGTTTGAGTGTCATCCTCTCATGGCTTTCTTCATCCCGTTCTCCATAAACCGCGACAGTACTGCAGAAAAGGAACTTTTTAATCCCTAATTTCGACAGGCAGGATAAACAATTTTTTGTTCCCTGCCCGTTTATGAGAAAGAATTCTTCTCTTAAAATACCGAAATCATGATGTTTGGCAGCCAGATTAATAACCATATCACAGCCTCTGGCCGCCTTCAGCACATCTTCTTCAATTAAAATATCCCCTCTATGCGCAAAGTAACCGTTCTCACTATTATCATTCGCCATGACATCCAGACCGACAACATCATGACCTTCTTCCCTAAGACGGGGAATCATATGCCCGGCAATAAAGCCTTCATTTCCGATAACCAGTATTTTCATAACTCTTGACGCTCCGTATCCCATGTTACAACTTTATACCCGATTAGAAACATAAAAAATCCAATTAATATTGAATAGTTCGAAAGACAGAAGAAATATACAGCATTTATGATCTTGGGCCGGTTTTTGCGCCACATGCCCCCAATAATACCCAATGAATAAAAAACAATTTGACCTATCAAGGTTAACACATAAATATTGGAATATCGAAGAAGAAAAACATTTAAAATAAAGATTCCCAATAGAAACAAAGCTGATAATGAACGGAAAAGTTTGTGAGAAATAAGAAAGACGGAAAATAAACCGTACTTAAAGAGATTGAACATATCAAGATTGGCTAATAATCCGTGCAGATTCTGGATCGTTATTCTTGACCTTTTGCGTATTTCCTGGTTTTGTGTTTGCACCGTCGATTCAAAACAAAGCGCTTCGGGTTCCATTATTGTAACAAACCCGTTTCTGCGCACATTTAACGGGACGACCAGGTCTTCCGCTAAATGGCTTTCCATATTTAAAGGATAAAGTTCTTTTCTTACCGCAAAAAAGGTTCCGGAGACAGACGTCATTGAATCCAATAAACCTTCAAGCATGTTAATATTCCGATTGTATTGCCAATATCCGTGTTCGCCTTTGCCCACATTAACCGTTTGCGGGTCCTCGTAAGTTAATAAACCGGCTACACACCCGACTTTAGAATCATTGAAGTTTCTTACAAGGTTAATAAGGCTATTTTTCTCTAGAATACTTGTCGCGTCAGAGAAAACAACGATATCTCCTTTAGCAATACCCAGCGCATTTTTGTAAGCAGCAACTTTCCCTCCTCTTTTTTCTGACCTGCATAGGAGAACACTTTTTTGACAATTCATTCTAACAATATCATCCGTTCTATCGGTAGAACAATCAGAGGCAACAATTACCTCAAATTTATCTTGAGGATATTCGAGAGAAAAAACGTTATCCAGTTTTAAATTAATCGACATCTCTTCATTATAAGCCGGGATTATTATACTGATAAAAGGGCAAAATTCGTCTTTTTTTATTGTTGTTGTTCTCTTTACTTTCGATAATATCTGTAGGAATAAAGGAAATCCTATGTAGGTATAAAATATTAGAAAAGAAAGCGAGTAAAATAAGATCGTCATAGTTTTATTTGTGATATGCGGCGGTTTAAATCGCCATCTATCTTTATCATATCCTCACCAACACCCGCCTCACCCAATCATAAATGCCTTCGCCGAAAACTCTTTTAATAGCGCTTTTACTCTTACCAATTACACGTTCATGAGCCGGAGTGGTGCCGGTAACCGCCTGTTCAAAACGTTTGATCAGCCAACCGGCCTTTACGGCCACACGGCTTAAACACTCTAATTTCAATGCCCTCGGCCGATCGGAAATAAAGACATGTTTGTACCCGGCGTCATAGGCCATGCGGATAACTTTGTTATTGCAAAACCCCCTGGGCATTGAAAAGGCATCAATGGTAATATTTAAATTGCGCTCGAGATACTTTTTCGAGGCACACAGCTCCTCTTCAACCTGCGAGTCCATCAGATTCGTAAGGATCTCGTGGCTGAACCCGTGAGAACCGATAACCATGCCCGCTTCGTGCATCGCGCGCAGCTCGTCCCATCCCATATAACCGGACTCGCCGATACGCTTGGCAATAATGAAAAAATAAGCGCGAAAGCCGCATTTCTTCAAGACCGGAAGAACCTGGTCATAATTATTCATCTCTCCATCGTCAAAAGTCAATATGACACGATGCTCGTCCGGGAAAGGCGTCGCCTCATTTAAGATCCCGACACTATATCGCTCCGTTTTCAGCCATTCCATTTGCTCCTGAAAACTCACTGTCGGAACATCATAAAGATCCGCCCCGGCTTCTCTTCCCTTTGGAAGCGCCGTCCATTCGGAAACAATACCGTGATACATGAGAACTAATGGTTGTATTGACGTCTCCAGCATAATCTTTATTATCCTTGAAGTGGGCGCACAAGCAAACAAAAACGCACTATTTTTCCACAACGGCTTTTTTTAACCCCTTCACCGTTGCCTTGAGCATATATAAACCCTGCAATTTCTGCCGCGCGTGATCGTCGCCCGGATCCGCCTGAACCTTTTGCTCATATTCGCGGATGCGCCCCTCAATCCGCTTAAGCTGATCCCGAAATTGTTCCGGCGTCTTTTTGATCCCTTTAAAAGCATCCCCATCCGACATGCGCTCGATAATATCGGATTCCTTCACTGCGCTTTTCATCACCGAGTTCCAGCGGTACTGGTTCGAGAACAACAGGTTCCGTTCTTGCGCCCTAATGTTGTACTCTTCTGGGTCACTGGAGTTCCTATTGACCGTGACCGTCTTTTTAACCTGCTCGACGGCAATAGACTCCGACGGCAACACCGTTGACACCGGCGCCTGTTTTTCGGGCAACTGGGTCTTCAGCTGCCGCTCAACCGAAATATTGATCGCCCGGAACGCGATAAAAAATATACATACCGAAGCAATGCTGACATAAAGCGCCATTTGATAATGATCCTCGTATCTGACAGGCCTCGCGACCGGTGCGACCGCGCGCTTGCGCCTTTTCGCTTTGACGCTCGTTCGCCCTTGAGCCCTTGCTCCCTTCTGTTCCTGTGCCCTGCTCCTGTGCACAACCATTAGATCTCCCTCCACGAACTCGGACGGGGCGTGTACCCGGAAATCCCGCCGCCGACCAGGCCTTCAAATCCCGGGGGAACTACCCCCCTCTTTCTCATGTCCTTGTAATTAAATGTCTTCGTCGACCAGACTTCACGGATAACGATTCCCTCATTCGCGACGACGCTGCCGTTAGTCACCGACGTATCATGCATCTCGTCGAAATACGCGGTGCCATGCGTATAGATCAGCCCATTGTGCACGCTCGGCAGGGCCGTGGTCTCAAAATAATCCGACCAGGCAATGATATTCAACTGCGAATCCTTCTGCGCTAAGCCCGCCTGGTTATGCATGACCGTACCCGTCGCGATCACGGTCAGGCTTTGCCCCTTCTTAAGCGCGCCCGTAAACTGAATGATCGCATTGCCCTCGCCTTCCCGCCCGCCCTCGATATAAATGATCTTCTTGCCCTCGAGCGCTTCGCCCGGCGTGATGGTATACGTATCATCGCCCTGGATATAAACAACTTCATCTTCCGGATAGCTCGCGATCAGGTCGCGGTAAAAGGCGATGAAGTCAGCAAACTCATCAGGGATCCCGTTGCCATCGAGGTCGGGATAGGTGATCGTGACAAGCGCGTCGTCTACGCCCTCTTTCTGGTCCTCAACGAAAACGATCGGGTACATCGCCATGTTGACCAGATTGCCGCCCAAGCGCAACTTATCGTTGATCATCAGCGACGACTTGCGGCCCTCAATAAGAATATTGCCCTTCGTCGACATCGTGCTCTCGAAGATCGTCGACAGCGCCGGATACTTGATCTGTATGCGCCGCTGGCTCCCGCCAACAGTGCCGGTCGATGTCACAATCCGGTGCCTCCGATTGGAATCGTCCTTGACAATCGCGATGATCCCGTTGCCCTCTTCGATGGTCTTCGCCCCGGTTCCGTCGAGCCCATCGAGCATCGCCGGGTCCGCGAGGAACTGATTGATCCCCGCCTCAGCAAGCCAGAACGCCGCCGTCATATCCTGATGCCGGCGGGCGTCATTGAGCTCGGTGAAGTTGAACAGTGCCACACTCGACGCCAACGTCACCAGGACGAACATCGCCATATACGCGGCAATGAGAACAGCACCTTTGTTATTCGAGAGGTTCATAATAATTATCCACAAGTTATGTGAAAGATGTTGGCTATAAGCTGTAAGCTGTAATTATCCCCTATTACCTGGTATAGCTTAAAGCTTTTTTTTCACCTAAAATACACCGTCTTCCCCCGCAACGCGACTCTTTCCTTTAGCACCGCGCTTGTCGTCTCCCCCTTCGATGTCTGCTTACTCGCGGTGATCCCGACGACAACCGCGTCATTCAAGCACTGAAAAGAAAGGCCTGAAATATGTTTCGCCAACATGCGCTTTTGAAAACGGTTGCGCCGGATGATCTGATTGGCGTCGTTGCCCTTATTGCTCCAAATATACGAAACCGGACCCGTCATCGGGACATAAAAATGAACGGCGCTCCCGTCGGGGCCCTGAATAACCCGCACGTTCTCGGCGGCACGCAGCTCTCTGACCATCCAGACAAAGGCCCTGCGCGCCTCGCGCCTGGCCGCGATCACGTCGTTATAATAAATCCAGGCCCTGTTCCCGACGATATACGTCGAATAGATCCCGGCAAAAACAACTGTCGAGATCAGCGTCGTGACCAGGGTCTCGATGAGGGTAAGGGACTTTTTGTTATTTGACATGTTCATAATATATTTTCCGTACGGGCACGGGCACCTGCTCCCCTACTTCGCCACCTTCGTTACCAGCGTAATGACATGATCACGCATCTTTCTCGACCAGTTCACCGTCACTTCCATGTCCAGCAAATTGCTGCTCGATTCCGAGAAAATAACATCGATGGATTCCCCAGGAAGCGTGTTCAACCCTTGCGCGTCAGCCCACCCTTCCCAGTTCATGACCAGAATACCGCCGATCGATTCGGCCCTTTGAGCCTCTTCCAGAACGTACTCGGCATGCGACATCGCAACGGTCGTATCCCACGCAAGCTGCGACGAGATCATCGACGTGACATACAATAAAAGCACCCCGCCGATCGTCACGGCTAAGATAAGCACAGCAATGAGCAGCTCGACTAAAGTAAAACCTTTATTTCGTTTCATAGACATAATGTTTCTGGTTGAATTAGAAAAACTCATTTTTATTATATAGGGGCGCCCCGTGAAAGAAAAGCCATAAATTGCCGAAAAATTGGGTTATGAAACTTTCCAAAAAAATGGGCAGCAGCCTATCGACCATCCTAAGACTGCTGCCCTCCGCACTTCAATCTGTAACCCCGTCATTCTGACGTTATAGCCCCAACCCTCCAAACCAATTCTTTATATCATTCCAGAGATTCTTGGCCCCGTCCTGGAACGCTTCCAAAACGCCCTTTTCCTCTTCTGTAATCACCGGCTCACTAGGAAGCGCCTCAACAACGGCTACAGAATCCGTCGCCGGGTTCAGAAGCTTCCTCCTGAGTTCCGCGTACGTTTCCACTTCCAGATCCGCCAGCTCTTCCTCTGTAATCATATCTTCTTTCGCGGTCGCCTTTTCGACAAACGATTCAGCCGTGGGCCCTCCTGGCCCTGTGCCCGCTTCGCCGCCGCTTGGCGACGATATAACCTGAACGACTTCTCCGCTCTCCGATACAACAATAGTAGGTCTCACGACGCCTTCGGCCAGCGCTCCCACGGCTGCTATTTCCGTTACCGTAGTTGTTTCGCCGGCAGGCTTCTCTGATTTAATTTTACGAGACGTGGTATTGCCCTGACCTATGGTCGCTCCTCCTCCACGAGAATCGCCCGATCCTCCGCCACCGGATTTTTCTCTCCAACCATATGTGCCTTTCTTACCCGCTTCACTCTTGGCACCATGGGATTCGGACTTCCCTTTCGTTGTAGTCTCAACAACCGGTTCCTGCACGCTCATCGGCATTACCGTCGGCTCGACGGTGGTCGTCGTTGCCTCAGCTTGCGATTTGGGTTCCGGCTCTGGAACTGATTCCGGTTCAGCGACCGACTCCAGCTCAAGTTCCGGAGTAGGCTCGGGCACCGCGTTACAAACATTGTTGTACCAGAAGTAACCCTGCTTCGTGCAATCGTTTCTTTTCGTGCAATATTGAATGTCGTCGGCACAGGTTGGCACCGGCTCCTCAACAGCGTTACACGTATTATCGTACCAATAGTAACCGTTGCTGCTGCAGTCCGTCGACGTCAAACAATACGCGATCCCGTCGAGGGCACACGTCGGTTCGAGCTCAGGCTCGGGAACCGCATTACAAACGTCGTTGTACCAGAAAT
>DAOWBD010000126.1 GCA_030634235.1 Candidatus Omnitrophota bacterium
CCAACGGGTTTCTGAATATTTACCGTGAGAGATCGGAGGGAAGAAGGGAAGATGAGAAATTGAACGAATTAAGCGGGATCTTAATGCTATATAAAGATAAGCTGTCCGAAGAAGCTAAGGCGGCCCGAAAGAAATCGGCTGATATTGTGGCTTTAGAGGTGCAACTGATGGGACTTTCGAACCGGCTTAACGAAAAAAATAAAGCTCTCGTTAAAACACAGCGAGAGCTGCAGGATCTTGGAGGTCAGTTAACCGTCATGAAAGAAAAGCTGTTGAGGCTGAGGGAGCGTCCGCAGGAGAGCGGTCCACACAATAGCGATGTGGACGATCAAGTCCGGGAATTGCAATCCAGGTTCCGGGATATTAACGATTTTTTACTAGAGAATCTTCATGGGTCTGATAGAATAAAAACTCACCTAACTGTTCAATAATTCTATGCATAAGGTCAATTCCCGATAGACAAACCTATGGTCAAGCTTTCTAGGTTCCTTTGTTTTGTTTTTTTAATTTTTCTGCACTCCGCCCTTCCCGTCCGGGGAGAGGTTGCTTCCTTGAAACAAGAGACATCCTTAACAGACGCTGTTGTGAAGGTGTTCGTGACGTTTAACAGAATGGATTATTACAGGCCCTGGCAGTCCAAGGGTATCAGGGCCGGTGGCGGTTCTGGCGCGATCATCAAGGGCAATCGGATTCTCACCAATGCGCATGTTGTTGCGGATCATACCTTTATTCAGGTTAAGAAAGACAGCGATCCCAAGAAATATACGGCTAAAGTTGTGGCTATCGGGCATGACTGCGACCTTGCCCTTCTTCAAGTCGATGATCCTGACTTTTTCGATGGGGTCACTCCTTTAGCGTTTGGCGATCTTCCTAAACAACAGGATAGTGTTCTGGTTATTGGGTACCCTCAAGGGGGAGGGAAAATCTCTATAACCGAAGGGGTTGTCTCTCGCGTTGAAGTGACCGCATATGTCCAAAGTTCCCGTCATTTACTGACGGTTCAGATTGACGCGGCTATTAATCCCGGCAATAGCGGCGGGCCGGTCATCCAGGATGAAAAAATCGTTGGTATTGCCATGCAGATCTTTCAATCCGGGGATAATATCGGATACATGATCCCCGTTCCCGTAATCCAGCATTTTTTGAAGGACCTCGACGATGGAGGGTATGAGGGTTTTCCGATGCTCGGCATTGATTACAAGAATACGGAGAATGCGACGCTCCGGGAATTTTACGGGATCGTTAAGGAAGAAGGGGGCGTTCTTGTCAATAAGGTTTTGCCGTTTTCACCGGCTTCTGGGAATTTAGAAGAAGGGGATGTGATCCTGGAGATCAATGGTGTTCCGATCGGAGAGGATGGGACGTTTCCGTTTCGTGGTAATGAGCGTCTTTCGCTGATCCATTTGATCACCAAGGAGCATGTTGGCGACACAATCGCTTTAAAGGTTATGCGCAAAAGAAAGATCGAGGAACTGAAAGTTCGCCTGGAGCATTTTGTCATGATGGTTCCGCATCCCAAATATTTTAAGAAGCCGCCTTATTTTATTTTTGGAGGGCTTGTATTTACTGTTTTAAGCACGGATCTTATGCATTCTTGGGGGAAGCACTGGTGGGAGAAAGCTCCCGTCGATCTTGTTTATTATTCTGCCGGGGCAGGACGGTTAAATGAGCAGAAACAGAAAGACGTTGTGGTCTTACTGAGTGTTTTGCCCGATGACATTAATGTCGGGTATCATGATATTGGCAAGGATATTGTCACAAAAATTAACGGGCAAGATATTAAATCATTTGAGGACTTTATCCTTCTTATTGATAAAGTGAAAAACAACGAACAATATACGATTATTGAGACCCATCACAAAACGCACATCATTCTTAATAATGAAAATATCGAGGAGATCAATCAAGAGATCCTTAAAAGGAATAACATTCCCTACCAGTTTTCCGGTGATGTTGCACAGTGGTTGAAGAAAGATGATCAAAACTAAAACTACATTTTCCGCATATGAACTACATTAAGATTGTTTTAAAAGGGTTTTGCATGGGGACGGCTAACGTTATTCCCGGGATTTCCGGCGGAACAATCGCCTTCATCTTGGGGATATACGAAAAACTGATCCGTACGATCAAGGCCTTTGACTGGAAATTTATCAAATCGATATGCCGTCTGAATTTCAAAGAGGCTTTTTCTGAGATTGATGTCGCCTTTCTTAGCGCTCTTTTTTTAGGGATTGTGATCGCCATTCTGACCCTTTCTAAGGTCATCAGTCAGCTCTTGAGTAGTAAACCTATTTTGATCTATTCTTTTTTCTTCGGATTGATTCTCGCATCGATCCCAATCATGGCCCGTATTATCAAGGAATGGACATCTGCTAAAATCGCAACGGTTCTTGTAACGGCTGTGGCGGCTTATTTCTTTGTCGGCATGGTTCCCTTTACGACGCCGGAGGCCGCGTGGTTTATTTTTTTGAGTGGGGCACTTGCCATTAGCACGATGATCCTGCCCGGGATCTCAGGGGCTTTTGTTCTGGTCCTTCTTGGGAAATATCAGTTCATTTTAGATGCGATCAACCAACGGGATCTTTTTGTTCTGGGTGTTTTCTCTCTAGGGATGGTCGTTGGGATCGTGGGTTTTGTGCGTGTTTTAAGCTGGCTTTTTAATAAGTATCATGACCTTACGGTGACTATTTTGACGGGAATTGTTGTTGGCTCTTTGCGGAAGATCTGGCCGTGGAAGGAGATCGTGCGCTCAATGACAACAAGCCGCGGGAAGGTCATTGTGATCGAGGAAATGAACGTCCTTCCGGACCAGTTCAATGGAGAAGTTATTTTTGCCCTTGCGGTCATGGCCTTTGGTTTTATCCTTGCCCTGATGTTAAACTCGTCTCCTGACGAAAAAAGTTTAAGATCCTGATTATGATCAAGTTCATTCATTTAGTTGTGGGAGGAGCGACGGGAACGGTTGCCCGCTATGCCTTATCCGGGGCAGCCTACCGGGTCTTTGGCGCGGGCTTCCCTTACGGGACGTTTGCCGTCAACTTGACCGGATGTTTTATCCTTGGGTTTTTGGCCAGTTTTACGGAAAGGCGGCTTGTTCTGGATACCAACGCCCGCCTTCTTCTGATGGTGGGGTTCTGCGGGGCGTTCACGACATTCTCGACGTTCATATTGGAGACGGCAAACCTGATCAAAGACGGCGAAGCGACCCGGGCTTTTTTGAATGTTCTTTTGAGCGTTGTTGTCGGGTTCATCGTCCTGCGTTTAGGCGTTTTGCTTGGAGAGGTCCTTTAACTTATAATAGAAGGAAGAGAGATGAGAATTCCATCTGACGGAAAACTGCTTCGGATCTTCATCGGAGAGTCCGATAAGCGGCAGGGAAAACCACTTTATCAGGAAATTATCAGAATGGCCAGAGAAAAAGGGCTGGCCGGGGCGACGGCGGTCAAAGGGTTTTCCGGGTTCGGCTGCAAGAGTCACATGCACACGGCGAAATTATTGCGGCTCTCCGAGGACTTGCCGGTTATTATTGAAATTGTCGATAGCGATGAGAAGGTCTCTGCATTTATCGGCGACCTTGATGGTATAGTACAAGAAGGGCTGATCACGACGGAGAAAGTCAATGTAATTATGTACCGCG